>NZ_VTDU01000020.1:0-48583 GCF_035615615.1 Acinetobacter sp. MD2(2019)
TGGTCTGTGCAGATGAACGTAACGCACCGAGTAAGGCATATTTGTTATTTGATGACCAACCTCCAAATAACACTGCGTAAACAGCAATGCCGGCCATTGCCATAAAGAACAATAGACCAATGTTCATGTCTGCTGCACCTAAGTACGGGCTCACAGGAATGACCATGTACGACAGTACCGCAGTTGCCATGGCAACTGCTGGTGCTAAACGGAAAGTTAATTTGTCGGCAAATGTTGGTGTCCAGTCTTCTTTAAACATGATTTTAAGCATGTCGGCAACAATCTGGAAAATACCACCTGGACCTACACGGTTCGGACCGTAACGGTCTTGCCATAAGCCCAATAAACGGCGTTCAATAAACGACATTAAAGCGGCAAAGATCACCACCACTAACATGATGACAATCGCTTGCACCACGCTATAAGCGATTGGCCAATCGGTTGCCCAAGTCGGTAATGCGCGTAAATGTTCAGTCATAATTACACTCCCACCGAAACAGCAACAGGTTCAGCCAACGACACGGTTGGTGCTAAACCAATTGGATAACCAATATAGCCTGTAGGTAAATATTCAATCACTTGCACAGGTAAGCGCACTTGGGTTTCCCCTGCGGTTACGGTAATGGTTTGACCATCTTGTACATTTAAACGTGAAGCATCTGCTTCGCCAACAGCAAAAACAGCGTCAGGAATACGCGATTCCATGGCAGGGGTTTTCACGGTAAATTCACCCGATGCAAAAATGTGATGCATAGGCACTAAGCGGAAGCTGTCTGCATTAGCAACTATAGCCGATGGTGCAACATAACTACGCGCAGGGCGTTTGGCTAAGCGATCAAACAAGCGAATACCCGCATCACCACCTTTTAAGTGACCACCCACTTCGTCTTGGTATTTGTTCCAAGATTGCGGTGAGTTCCAACCCGGTGCCCATGCAAACGGAACAAGAGATGCAGATTTTTGAGGACCAACATAGCCTTCCATCGAGAAGGTTAATGCAGAATCGATATCAACCGGTTGTTTTGGTTCGTGTACCGAAATTTGCGCACGTTGTGCTGTACGACCTGAGTAACGGCGCGGTTCACGGGCAATTTTTAAGCCATGAACACGGTAGCCAGCATCAGGTGCAACATCTTGAATGGCTTCAAGCACAGGTACATTTTTCACCACCGACTCAATCACATCGTCAAGTACCGTCCAAGCAATCGCTTTACCTTTAATGCCTGTTTCAAGGGCATGTAACCAACGCCAAGATTCTTTAATGGCATATTCAGGTTTGTAATAGCTTGGATCGTAAACTTGATAAAAACGCTGCGCACGGCCTTCTTGGCTGACCACCGTACCGTCACCTTCAGCAAAGCTTGCCGCAGATAATACGACATCGGCTTTTTTCACAGTTTCAGTTTCACTGTGGTCAAGCACAATCACGTTTTTGGCTTTGTCTAAAGCGGCTTGCACTTGCACCGCAGGTAAACGGCGGAACAAGTCATTTTCAACCACAACTAAAGTGTCGTAGTCTTGGGCAAAGGCTTGTTCTAGGCTTAAACCACCAAACAAGGCCAGACCCATCGAGTTCACTTCAGGAACAACCAAAGTTAAACCTGCATTTGAACCTAAGTTTTGGGTCAACTCTGCCGCTGCTTCCATAATCGCTGCATCTTGCAAGCTTGTACCTGCAATAATCAGCGGTTTTTTGGCAGTTTTTAAGGTATCTGCAATGGTTTGTGCAAAGGCTTTAGCGTCTTCATCTAAACCAAGCACCACCTCGCCTTTTACCGCTGCTGCAACAGCAAAACCTAAACGTGCAATATCGTTTGGCGATGCAACCACTTCACCTGTTGCTACATCAGCAAGACGCGTTTGTGTTGCTGCCAAAATGTAAATTGGTGATTTTTCATCTTGACCAATACGTTGTACAGGCTCAGCCAACCAATCTGGGGTACGGCGATCTGCCGCCATTTGTTTGGCTTTATTTTTCGATGCTTGACGAACCGACAACGCCATACGTGGCGCAGTTTGGGTTAAGTCTTCACCTAAAATCAGCACAGCATCGTAACTTTCAACTTCACGCAGCGTTGGGTTATAAATACCATCGGTTTGTAAAATTGAAGCCGCCAATTCAACCAATGACTGCTCTTTTTGCGTCATCCCTGTTGAATAATGTGCTTGCCCAACCAATTCACGTAACGCAAAGTTAGATTCTAAACTTGCACGTGGTGAACCAATCCCAAGTACTTTTTGCCCTTGGATATTAGCAATCACACGGTCAAGTGCTTGATCGACAGAAACTGTAGTAACCGTTTGACCTTGACGCAATTGTGGCTGACGGGGACGATCTTCACGGTTGACATAGCCACCGCCAAAACGACCTTTGTCACACAAGAAGTATTGGTTGACCGAACCGTTAAAACGGTTTTCGATACGGCGTAATTCGCCATAACGCTCGCCCGGAGAAATATTACAACCTGAAGAACAGCCTTGGCAGACGCTTGGCGCATACTGCATGTCCCATTTACGGTTATAACGTGCCGAGTGAGTTTTATCGGTAAATACGCCTGTTGGACAAACTTCAGTTAAATTACCTGAAAATTCAGACTCTAAAGTCCCCGATTCAGGACGACCAAAGTACACCCGTGAGGCATTGGCATACACACCAAAGTCAGTACCACCTGCGTAGTCTTTGTAATAACGTACACAGCGATAACAAGCGATACAACGGTTCATTTCATGTGCAATGAACGAGCCGAGTTCTTGGTTATGATGGGTACGTTTGGTAAAGCGATAGCGACGACGGTCGTGACCTGTCATTACGGTCATATCTTGTAAATGACAATGTCCACCTTCTTCACACACAGGACAGTCGTGCGGGTGGTTGGTCATTAAAAATTCAACAATAGAAGCACGAAAATCGGTCGCTTCTTTGTCTTCAACCGAAATATAGGTATTGTCAGATGCAGGTGTCATACATGACATGACCAAACGACCACGCGTATCTTCAGGATTCGCGTATTGAGTCACAGCACATTGACGGCAAGAACCGACAGAACCTAAGGACGGATGCCAACAAAAATATGGAATGTCGATGCCAAGGCTTAAACACGCTTGCAGCAAGTTTTCAGAGCCATTGACTTCGTAAGATTTTCCATCGACATGAATGGTAGCCATAGTCGAATTCCTTAAGCTTGTTCTACGTCAAGAGTTGCAGCATGGGTTTTAACCTTTGCTTCAAACTCATGACGGAAATATTTTAATGCGCCCATTAATGGTTCCATTGCACCCGGTGCATGCGCACAGAAAGTCTTACCAATCCATAATTTACGGGTAAGCTCGGTCAGATGCTGAATGTCTTCCATCTTGCCATCACCATTTTCAAGCGTTTTCAATGCTTTAACAGCCCACGGCAAACCATCACGGCATGGCGTACAGAAACCACAAGACTCACGTGCAAAGAATTCTTCTAAATTACGCGTTGCCGAAACCATACATTGGGTTTCATCTACAACCATCAACAAACAAGTGCCTAAACGCGAACCTGCTTTCATAATGGTTTCAGAATCCATTGGCAAATCAATGTGCTCTGCCGCTAAGAAATCGGTCGATGCACCGCCCGGTAACCATGCTTTTAAGGTTAAACCGTCACGCATACCACCAGCATGGTCTTCAATCACTTCACGTGCTGTGGTACCAAATGGCAATTCCCAAAGCCCTGGGAATTTCACTTTACCCGATGCACCATAAATTTTCGTGCCTGGATCTTTCGATTTACCCGCAGATAAACCAATGTACCACTCAGGCCCACGCAGCATAATCGAAGGCAAGTTGTTATAGGTTTCTACGTTATTCACGATGGTTGGGCGACCCCATGCCCCTGCAACTTGTGGGAATGGTGGCTTAGTCCGTGGGTTAGCACGGCGACCTTCAAGTGAGTTAATCAATGCAGTTTCTTCACCGCAAATATAACGCCCTGCGCCCGTATGCACGTGCATCTCAAAGTTCCAGCCTGTTCCAAGGATGTTTTCACCCAAGTAACCTTTGGCACGAATTTGATCTAGCGCTTCATTTAAATATTGCGCAGCTTCAATATATTCACCGCGAATAAAGATGTAGCCTTGGGTTGCTTCAAGCGTATAGCCTGCAATCAACATGCCTTCGATTAGCTGATGCGGCAATTTTTCCATCAACAAACGGTCTTTAAAGGTACCCGGCTCCATTTCATCTGCATTACAGATGAGATAGCGTGGACCGCCATCGTTTGGCGCCATGAGTGACCATTTAATCCCTGCTGGGAAACCTGCACCACCACGACCTTTTACCGTTGCAGCTTTAATGACTTCAAGCACATCTTTCGGTGGCATGCCTAATGCTTTTTTAAAGCCCGCATAGCCTTCTAAAACTTCAAAATCATCTGCATTACGCACATGTTCTTGTTTGCTTAAACGCCAAGTCAGTGGATGCGTGTCGGGATTGCCGTCGCCATAAATTGGTTTTGGTTCAGTATTCATAGATACTTCTCCAATAACTGTTTGACTGAAGTCACATCAACTAAACCGTGTGTGTCTTCATCAATCATCAAAGTTGGGCCTTTGTCGCAATTACCTAAGCAGCAAATTGGCAGCAAAGTAAAGCGACCATCAGCAGTGGTTTGTCCAAAGGCAATACCAAGCTCGCGTTGGAATGCTTCCGCCAAAGTTTCTGCACCCATTAAGAAGCAGGCAATTGAGTCGCACAGCAAAATAACGTGGCGACCAACAGGCTGACGGTAAATACGGTTATAGAACGTTGCAACACCTTCTAAGTCCGCAACACTCATGCTTAATAGCTGTGCAATGGCATTCATTTGCGCATCATCCACCCAACCATTACGGCGTTGTACATGCTTCAACGCATCTAAAGATGCTGCACGCGGGTATGGATAATGACCAATGTGATGTTCAATTTCGTGGATTTCGTCCGCAGTCAAAATCCCTTCAACATTCACACGTGGTTTTTTATCAGTCAAAATCATCATAATCTGTTGTCCTTAACGATCCACATCGGCCATAACCACGTCAATGGTTGCCAAGTAAATGATCAAGTCAGAAACCAAACTGCCGTTAATGACCGAAGGCATTTGCTGCAAATGCGTGAAGGTTGGCGTACGAATACGGGTACGGTAACTCATGGTTGACTTATCTGAAGTTAAATAATAGTTACTTGCGCCCTTCACCACTTCCGCCATCACAGACGATTCGCCCGCAGGCATTACAGGACCCCAAGATACGCTTAAGAAGTGCGTAATCAAGGTTTCAATGTCTTGTAAGGTCTTGTCTTTTGGTGGTGGAACAGCCAATGGATGATCGGCTTTGTACGCACCAGACGGCATGTTGTCTAAACATTGCTTGATAATTTTGAGCGATTCACGAATTTCATGGAAATGCACCATGACACGCGCATACGCATCACCTTCGTATTCAAGTGGTACATCGAAGTCGTAATTTTCGTAACCAGAATACGGACGATATTTACGCACATCGAAGTCAATACCTGTGGCACGCAAACCTGTACCTGTCACGCCCCATGCCAATGCAGATTTTGCATCGTACTGCGCCACATTACGGGTACGACCAATAAACACCGAGTTTTTAAGAGCAGCAGTGTAGTATTCGTCCAAACGTTTCGGCATCCACTCTAAGATTTCGCGAATCAGCTTTTGCCAATTGTTTGGAAGGTCGTGTGCTGTTCCACCAATACGGAACCACGCCGGATGCATACGGAAACCAGTAATGGCTTCAATCGCATCATAGATTTTTTGGCGGTCGGCAAACATGTAGAATACTGGGGTCATACCGCCTGTATCTTGGATTGCAGTACCAATAAAGAGTAAATGGTTGTTGATACGGAACAATTCCGACATCATGACACGAATACACTGTGCACGATCTGGCACAGTAATGCCTGCCAGTTTTTCAACGCCCATCACATACGGCATGTTCTGCGCACAGCCACCTAAGTAGTCGACACGGTCGGTATAAGGAATGAATGAATGCCATGTTTGACGTTCAGCCATCTTTTCCACACCACGGTGGTGATAACCGATATCTGGCACACAGTCTTTCACTTCTTCGCCATCAAGCTGCAAAATAATACGGAATGCACCGTGCGCAGATGGATGGTTCGGACCCAAGTTCAAGAACATGAAGTCTTCGTCTTTATTGCCGCGTTTTAAGCCCCAATCTTCAGGTACAAAGCGCAAGTGTTCTTGCTCGAAGTCCTGTTTGGCTTGGTTTTGCATGTATGGGGTATATTCGGTTGCACGTGCAGAATATTCTTTACGTAACGGATGACCTTCCCAATACGTTGGCAACAAAATACGACGCAACATTGGATGCCCGTCGAAATGAATCCCAAACATGTCATAAGCTTCGCGCTCATACCAGTTCGCATTCGGCCAAATATTCGATACCGTTGGAACGTTTAAATCACTTTCATTTAGCGCAATTTTAATGCGAATATCGGCATTGCGCTCTAAAGAAATTAAATGATAAAACACAGTAAAGTCAGATGCAGGCAGACCTTCACGATGTTGGCGCATGCGCTCATCCACCGCAGACAAGTCAAACAGCATGACATATGGACGTGACACCGTACGCAAGAACATTAAAACTTCGTGTACGCGCGCACGCTCAACCCAGACCGTTGGAAAATCTTCACAAGTCGGTTGCACATAGAAGTTCTCACCAAATTTGGTTTTGATCTCTTCTACAATTGCAAATGCTGGGCGCGAATCAACAGGCGTTGACTCTTCTGGCATAGCAATTTCAGTTTCAGCCATTGGCTTGGCTTCCTTTTTAATACAAATTCTTTTCAATCCTAACGAAAATTCCGCCCTTCATTGGCGGAACACAATCCTTCGCTTAGATTATTCAATCTCATCCATAGAGCGTAAATTTTTCACTGCGATACGTTCTGCATTTTTGCGGTCACGTTCTGGCATCATCTTTGGCTTATATACTGGCTTAAGATCATCACCAATCACAGCAGAGAGCGGTCTGCGCTCAAGTTGAAT
This sequence comes from Acinetobacter sp. MD2(2019), assembly GCF_035615615.1. Lineage (NCBI taxonomy): Bacteria > Pseudomonadati > Pseudomonadota > Gammaproteobacteria > Moraxellales > Moraxellaceae > Acinetobacter > Acinetobacter sp. MD2(2019). The sequence goes on from NZ_VTDU01000020.1 coordinate 7,046, forward strand.
CTGGTCTTGTAAAAGCATTAATGCTTGGATTAAAGCTTCTGGACGCGGTGGGCAACCCGGTACATAAACATCGACAGGGATAATTTTATCCACGCCTTGTACCACCGAGTAAATGTCGTACATACCGCCAGAGTTGGCACATGCACCCATTGAAATCACCCATTTTGGTTCAAGCATTTGTTCATATAAACGCTGAATAACAGGCGCCATTTTTACAAAGCAAGTTCCAGCAACAATCATTAAATCGGCTTGACGCGGCGAAGCACGAATAACTTCTGCACCAAAGCGTGACAAGTCATGTAAGCCAGTTAATGTGGTTGCATATTCTACATAGCAACATGATGTACCAAAGTTAAACGGCCAAACGGAGTTTTTACGACCCCAGTTGACAACGTTATGCATCACATCTTCCAATCGAGTCATGAATACGTTTTTATTCACTTCTTCCTGAAGAGGGTCATTAACGATTTGTCGTTCTTGTAACGGATATTGATCCGCCTCTGGATTAGCACGGGTAAGTGTATATTTCATCCCGTATTACTCCTTGTTGTCAGCCATGACTGTGGTTTTTTTTAATCGTGATTGTGCAGGAATATTTCCTGTTGGGTCACAGACCAATTCTTCAATCGAGTTGAATCGCGTAATCTCAGCAATATCCATATTTGGTGAACCAATTTTTGGTAGTATTCCTGCTGCCTTGCGGCGATCGTATGGCGACCAAGTTAAGGCACCTACAGATAAAGCATAGATTAAACCAATAAGAAGCTCTGCCACGAACACGGCAACGGTTGCATAACCAAACCAACCCACTTCACGTACTGAAGTCGACCATGCATATAGATAAAGTGCTTCCAAATCGAAAACAACAAAGAAGATTGCAACAAGATAGAACTTTGCCGACAAGCGGATACGAGCACCGCCTGCACCAACGACACCAGATTCAAACTGCTCTTGTTTAGCACGCCCCCATGACTTACCACCTAACAATAAAGGTACAGTAAGCATAAAGACACAAAGGAATGTAACACCGATCACGAAGGCAATAATTGCCCAATCGTATGGAGTAATGGCACTCATGCGGGGAAAACTCCTGGCAGGCCGATTTTAACTGAATGTATGTATTGGCCTAAAAATACACCAAACATAAAATTAAACAGGCTAATTGTACCCGATTTATAATTTCTGTGGCTAGCTTCAATAACCATCCATTGCGCTTATTTTTTGATTATTTTTCAAACTAAATGCGACATAAACATCTGTAGCACGTTGATAGACGGTACTTATCGTTTTCTACAATTGTAAAAATCTTAAATCACTTTTTTTTCAATTAGGATAGCTTTTCAACATTGGTATACCAATTACACGATAAAAGGCAATGCTGTTTCACTTCATTTTTCATTTTCATAACGATAATAAATCGCATTCCATAAAGCAGATTATTGCGAATAAATCTTATTTAAATCTTTATTTTCCAAGAATTAAGCCTAAAAAGAATTACACAATCTGACCAATCGGCATTGGCATAATGTGATGCGCGTTCATCCAACATGGTAACCACACAACATTCGTTTTCTCTAATGCTCGATCAAACATCAGCAAACTAAAAACGGATTTTACTGCAAATAAAAAAGCCACATTGGCATGTGGCTTTCATTAATTAATGCACCGCGTGTCCGGCGGCGGCATTTTTCTTCGATTTAGGGCAGAACCAAATAATGCATGCCCCAAACACAAAGATTAAGCTAAAGATCAAAAAGACGTGATTAACCGACATGGTCAGCGCTTCTTTATCGACCAAATTAGAAATAACCCCTAAAGCTTCGTGGCTGGTAAATCCATTTTGCATCAGCGCTTGCTTAGTGGTGTCTGCTTGCAAATGCGACACCAATTCACTCCGCGAAAGAATAGAATGATCGCTCCAAACGGTAACCGCCAAAGACGTTCCAATGGCACCAGCCATGGTTCGCATAAAGTTCATTAAACCCGCAGCAGAGGCAATTTCTTGGGGTAAAACAGCACCTAAGGCAATATTCGACAATGGAATAAAGAAAAATGGCACAGCAAAACCTTGCAAAATTTGCGGCAATGCCAAGGCCATGAAATCCGCTTCATTGTTCCAAAAGGCACGCATAAGCGTGACCACAGCCATTAATAGAAAGCCAAAAGATGTTAAGGCGCGCTCATCCATTTTGGTGGCAAGTTTTGCCACCACCGGCGACATGGTTAAGCTACCAAAACCCATGGTTGCTGTTAAATAGCCCGCCCAAGTTGCGGTATAGCCCATATTGGTTTGTAACCACTGGGGAATAATCACAATACTGCCAAAGAATGCAGCAAAACCAAAGGCCAAAGCCGTGACCGAAATGCTAAAGCCACGGTGCCTAAACACTCGAATATCCACCACCGGATGCCGTTCGGTATATTCCCAAATGAGGAACACAATAAAGCCAACTAAAGCGGTAATTCCCAGACCTAAAATGAAACTGTTATTGAACCAGTCACGTTCATGCCCCAAATCGAGCATTAATTGCAAGGCACCAATCCACAGCACCAATAAGCCAAGTCCAATACTATCAATTTTGATTTTTTGAGTTGGTGTTTCAGCAGGTTTTAATAAGCGAATGGCGGCTAAAGTACAGATAATTCCGACTGGAATATTGATAAAGAAAATCCAGTGCCAAGATAAATTATCGCTAATCCACCCACCTAAAATTGGCCCTAAAATTGGCCCAACCACAGTGGTCATTGCCCACAAGCCCATCGCTTGAGCATGTTTTTCAGGTGGAAAAATCCGCATCAATAACGCTTGGCTAATTGGCATGAGTGGCCCACCAAACAAGCCCTGCCCGATTCGACAAAACACCAACATTTCTAAACTGGTGGATAATCCACAAAGTAAAGAAAACACAGTAAAGCCGATGAGTGACATGATGAACACACGTACGGTACCAAAACGCCCTGCAAGCCAACCTGTTAAAGGCACACAAATGGCTTCTGCAACCGCATAAGAGGTAATTACCCATGTGCCTTGCGAGGTTGAAATTGCCAGATTCCCACTAATATGGGTTACCGAAACGTTGGCAATGGTGGTGTCAAGCACCACCATAAAATTAGACAGCGCAATCACGAAGGCCGCTAATAATAAGCGCCCTCCTGAAAGCTCAGCAAAAGGATTACCTTTATGGCTCATATTAATTCTTCGAGTTTAGTTCAACTTCTGCATTCATCGACAGCCCGACCCGTAATGGATGCTGTGCTAATTGTTTAGGATCTAATGCAATTCGCACTGGTAAGCGCTGTACCACTTTAATCCAGTTACCTGTCGCATTTTGCGCAGGAATTAAAGCAAAGGCTGCGCCAGTACCACCAGAGAAACCAACAACCGTGCCATTGAAAACCACTTTGCTTCCATACAGATCTGAAGTTAATGTGGCTTTTTGCCCCACTTTAACTTTCGCAAGTTGGCTTTCTTTGAAGTTAGCATTGACGTATAACTCGGCAATAGGCACCACGCTCATGACGACAGAACCCGGAGCAACACGCTGACCTATCTGTACATTACGATTGGTCACCACACCATCTACAGGTGCTCGAATAATGGTGCGTTCAAGGTCAAGCTGTGCTTGTTGAACTTGAGCTTCAGCGGCAAGCACATCTGGAGTTGAGTTTTCATTGGTGCCAGCAATTAATGCGTTGTTGGCAGCTAAATTACTTTGTGCCGCTTTACGATTCGATTGTGCTTGCGCCAAACCAGCCTTAGCCACATCTAACGCAGCTCGTGCTGTTTGTGCAGTTGAATTGGCCGTGCTCAATTCTTCTTTTGAAATTGCACCGCTCGCCGCTAACGTATTACGGCGCGCCAAGTCTTGATTGGCTTTATCAAAATCGGCTTGGGCTTTTGCAACTTGGGCTTGTGCGCTGCTAATGGCATCAGAACTCACTAAAATTTGTGAATCTAACGAACTACTATTAGCCGAACTTTGTTTGTATTGGCGTTTGGCTTTGGCCAGTGACGCTTCCGCTTGCGCTAAGGCAATTTTGGCATCGCGATCATCTATTTGAACCAAAACATCGCCGGCATGGACTTGTTGCGTATCTTGAACCAAGACTTTAGCAACCTGACCACTCACCATAGACGTAATTTGTGCGGTGTCTGCACCAACGTAAGCATTGTCGGTTTCTTCGGTGCCACTTAAGAAAAACACCCAAATGGCATAGATAATTGCGGCAATCAGCAAAATGATAAAAAAGAAAGAAAAGAGCTTCTTTCTTTTTTGTTTTAAATCTGGCTGATTTTGATTGTCTTCTGTTGATGTCGGGCTAGTTTGAACATCCGTCATACATGTTCCTAAATTTTATTGAATCTTTAAAAAGCAAATGAGGTCTGTGTCATAACAGCACTGTTAGGTTTGCTTTTTTATCTGATACGAGATAAGCGAAATAATGCGCTAAACATCACATGTTAGCTGCAAAAAAACAAGATTGTTTTTTTTCTCATTTTATGAGCAATTGGCTATTTTATTTAAAATAAATATTAAAAAACAATTTATTAATATCAAATTACAACATAAGCCAGCAATTTATTTTTATCGCAAATTTAAATCAATATGCATAAGAGGCAATTGCAGTTGCAATTAAAAGCTGTTGATCGTTATGCAAGTTCATGCGCATGGTGCAGCTTTTTTGCCCCATGCGTAATGTTTCTGCACGTGCAATAAAAAATGCACCTTTGCCAGCCACCAAATAATCTACTCTTAAATCTAAAGTGGCCAATCGAGAAATTTTGCGCAGGGTCTCATCTAGATTTTTCGTTTCTGCCCGTTGATACAACGCAGCCATGGCATGAACACCGCCAATGCTGTCGAGCAAAGTTGCGGCAACGCCGCCATGTAAAATCTGATAAGCCAAATTACCCACCAAGAACGGTTGCATTTCAACTTTCGCTTCAATTTCGCCATTCACCACCTGCATCGACATTGCATTATGTGCAAAAAAAGGGGACGTATTAAAAACAACGCATAGCTGCTGTATGAATGCATCAAAATTGTGAGGTTCAGCTTGTACAAGTTGCCCCGTCCATTCTGCAAAATTCCCTTTTGTCATGACTTGATCTCCTTTTCATGCATATTTTTTTGTGCAAATTCGCCATCAGAGGTCTACAATACCTGCAAGTTTAATACTGAACATCGAGATTGTTATGACTTATACGTTCAATCGTCCGGCATTTCCTGCGACTCGCATGCGCCGCATCCGTAGAAATGATCAACTTCGAACGATGGTAAGTGAAACTCATCTAACAGCAGATCACCTGATTTATCCTGTGTTTGTTTTGCCGGGGCAAAATCAAGCGCAAGATATTGCCAGTATGCCAAATGTGCAGCGTCTATCTGCCGACTTATTATTAAAAAAAGCTGAAACACTGTTAAACCTCGGTGTTTCAAAGCTCGCACTTTTTCCTGTAACCCCACAAGAAGATAAAAGCTTAACTGCCGAAGCTGCTTGGCGTGACGATGGCGTGGTACAAGAAACCTGTCGTTTACTAAAAAAAGAATTGCCAGATATGGTGCTCATCACCGATGGCGCTTTAGATCCATACACCACGCATGGTCAAGATGGATTAATTGACGACACCGGCTACGTTTTAAATGATGAAACGGTTGAATGTTTGGTTAAACAAGCCTTAAGCCACGCCGAAGCTGGCGCAGATGTCATTGCACCAAGCGATATGATGGATGGCCGTATTGGTGCCATTCGCCAAGCCCTTGAAGCACATGGTCACATTAATACCAGCATCATGGCTTATTCGGCGAAATATGCGTCGAGTTTTTATGGCCCGTTTCGTGATGCGGTGGGCTCAGCAAGCAATTTAAAAGGGGGCAATAAATATACCTACCAAATGGACGTGGGTAACCGTGCCGAAGCATTACATGAAATTGCCTTAGATATACAAGAAGGCGCAGATATGGTGATTGTGAAGCCAGGCATGCCCTACTTAGACGTGGTGCGTGAAGTTAAAGATACTTTTGGCGTGCCGACATTTATTTATCAGGTCAGTGGTGAATATGCCATGTTGGCAGGTGCAATCCAAAATGGTTGGTTGTCTGAAAGCGTTATCTTAGAATCCCTGATGTGCTGCCGCCGTGCAGGTGCCGATGGCATTTGGACTTACTTTGCCGAAACCGCAGCAAGACAATTAAAGTCGATGTAAGTTTTATTTTTATAAACGAGTGCACCCATGCAACATATTGCCATTATTGGAGCAGGAATAAGCGGTTTATTAACTGCATTGGAACTGATTGAGCATGGTTGCACGGTCAGTATTTTTGACCAGCAAGAAGCAGGAAAAGAAGCGTCTTGGGCTGGTGGTGGTATTCTTTCGCCCATGTACCCGTGGCGTTATCCCAAAGCCGTGAATGATTTGGCCCAACATGGCAAAACCTTATATGAGGCCATCAACCAAAAAATTTCCCCGTTCACTCAAATTGATTTTGAAATTCACAATTCAGGCATGCTGATTTTTGATGAAGCAGACTTTGACGTTGGGCAAGACTATGCCAAAGCATATCAAGACCCCATGCAGATTTGCCAAAAGTTGCAGCAGACTGAACTGCGTCAAGTCAATCCAAAAGTGTCTAAACATTTTTCAAAGGCGCTGTATTTCCCACATTTGGCGAATGTTCGTAACCCGCGCCTGTTACAATCGTTGACCCATTATTTAAAACAGCACAACCAAGTCACCTTTAAAGAACATTGCCCTATTGAGCAATTAAATTTTGTGAATGGTGCTGTGCAATCGGTAACAACCCGTTCAGGGAAAACGATTGTTGCTGATCAGTTTATTTTAGCCACTGGCGCGTGGAGTCAAAACTGGCAACAACAATTAAATCTACACATTCCGGTTCAGCCCATTCATGGGCAAATGGCACTATTTAAAACCCCAGCAAATTGGCTACCAACCATGTGTATGAATCGAGTGATGTACCTGATTCCCCGAGCCGATGGGCATATTGTGTGTGGTTCGAGCATGAATGATTTTGGTTTTGATAAAAGCGTCAAATCAGATATTCAAAACAACATTATTGATGCCGCAAAAGAAATGGTTCCAGAGTTATTACAATTTCCGTTAGTTGCACAATGGGCTGGCTTAAGACCGAGCTCGCCTACGGGTGTTCCCTATATTGGAAAAATGCCCGAAATTGCCAACTTATGGGCCAACTTTGGACATTTTAGAAATGGGCTGTGTATGGGGCCAGCATCGGCAAAACTATTACGTCAGCTAATACTTAAGCAACCCACGTTCATCGATCCGCAAGCTTATTCAGCACAGCGTTTGACGCAACTACACCCACAATCACAAAGCGTATAAGTTCCTTTTTTAACTTAAGGCTTAATCGTCAATTTCATGATCTTCGTACATTCGTTCAACCAAATGTTGTGCGCGCTTGCCATAAAGCCAAATGGTGGTTAAATATAAAGGCAACGCCAAAAGTAAAAATAGACCAAACGAATAAAAGAACACCCGTGGATGGGTTAAATAATGCCAAATATCATCAAAAATTTCTGAATTGGTATTTAATGCCCACGCCAATCCAAGCAAACACCCTATTGCGCTATAAGTTAAAAAAATTGCGATAAAGCCCAAGGTTAATTTATGTTTTTCTGAAACACTCGGTGCGCGCTTTTCTTTCTTTAAAAAACGAAATAACACAGCAATCATTGCAATTAAATAAGGAAAAGCCGTTAAAAAACCACTTTTACCCACAGGCAGCAAAAATGCAAGTAAACCAATGACGCAACTTATTGTTAAACTTAAAATAAAAAAATATAAAAAGTAAGGGCGCAAAGAAGTCATAGCTTAAACCAACGTTTCTAAGTCATTATATAGACTTTATCTTACCCTCGAATCTAATCTAATGTAATACGAGATTTTTAAAAAAATTATCTTGTTAAAAAACAATCACAAATACATCCATAACGCACAAAAAATAAAAAAAGCGATTTTTCTTCACTTTAATGTCAACCTTTTTGCAAACCCGTACGTTATATAAAGCATAAGGTCAGTAGCAACCGCAAACTTTGTTCGGCATCTACAAACTTTGCGGTGACCTTGCATAGCAATACGCGCAATTCACCACGGGCAGCAGATAAAAATAGCCCGTTGTATGGTGTTCTTAGGCCAACGATTTTCTCACTCGAATCGTTGGCTTTTATTTTAATTCTAAAATTTGAACAATCTACTTTGTATTGGCTCATCTACAGCCTGACATTTTGCTGATGCTTATGTTTATCTTCATCGTCAATCTTTAAGACTACAACTGATGATTCTCAAACTTTAATTCTGAGCGCTAATAAAATATGAACAACATATTTACTTTCCGCTACCTAACGACAGATTTTCAGCGTGAAGCACATATACAATCTTCATCATAAATTCACAACTTAAGCCAATGATATGTTTATCAAATCTAAAACCCAACAGAGTACAATTCCATGAAAAAACTTCTTTCAACACTCGCACTTGGCTTATCTGTAACTGCATTTGCAGCCACTGCGATGGCAGCACCGAATCAACCCAAACCACAACCTGAACATGCTCAACATCATGCCATGACCAAACCTACGCCAGACATGAAACCGCAACCCGAACAACACAAGCCAGCACCGAATCAACAACCGAAAAAACAGCAACCTGCCCCACATAAAAAACCTGATGGCAAAAAACATCATGCAAAACACAACCAAAAGAAACCGCTTCTACCTAAAGCAGCACCGCATGTTGTTCCACCAAAACCATAAGCCAAACGCGAATCAACAGCCATATCAGCAATGATCTGGCTGTTTTTTATCAATTAAACAAGCAAGTTTCCAATTCAAAATCGATTCAATAACATGATTTTTAGATGCCAACTGGCAATTTTTAGCGAATTAAAACCCAGATATTCACCACCTCAAAATTTGAATTATGCTACCTTATGTTGTATTCAAAAAAGGAAGCCTTCAAGCAATGACCGTGCGATTTTTTCATACCTCTGACTGGCACTTGGGGCAATTTTTTTATAATCATTCCCGCCATTACGAACATGAACAATTTTTAGCATGGCTTCTTGAACAAATTAAAAATAAACAGCCGAATGCCTTGCTTATTGCGGGGGATATTTTTGATGTTATTAACCCAAGTTCGCAAGCACAAAAACAGCTTTATCAATTTCTTGCAGATGCGCACGCCCTTGCACCGCACATGCAAACCTTAATGATTGCAGGCAACCACGACTCAGGCTACCGCATTGAACAAGTCGAACCCTTATTAGAAAAATACAATGCAAAAACAGTTGGGGTCATTCGCTGGAATGCCGACAAAAGCTTAAATTTAGATCGTCTGATTTTACCTATTTATGATGCAGAGCAAAGCATTATTGCTTGGTGCATTGCCCTGCCTTTTTTGCGTTCGGCAGAAATTACTGGCTTTAATGAGTCGACCGCTAATAGTCAAAATGCCATTGTCTATTTGCACGAACAACTGATTGCCGAAGCAAAACGCCGCAAAACGGATGATCAAGCGTTGATTTTGATGTCGCATGCGCATATGCAAGGCGGCGAAACATCGGACTCAGAACGCCCAATCATTATTGGCAATGAAGAAGCATTATCTACCACATTATTTGACGATGCGATTGATTATGTAGCGCTTGGGCATTTACACAAACCGCAAAAAGTACAGCATCCACACATTCGTTATAGCGGCTCACCCATCCCACTGTCTTTTAGTGAAATTAACTATAAACATCAGGTGGTTGATGTCGAAATTCACTCAAATTCTGAACAAAAAACCGTTGAATTTTCGGCACTTGAAATTCCACGTGCGGTCAAATTACACAAAATTCGTGGTGAATTAACCGAGGTCATGCAGCGACTACAAACCTTAGCCACAGGTGATATTGCATTGATTGACCAACGCGAATATGTGGACATCGAATACCATACCCTCATCCCGCCACCCCCCAATTTAAGACAACAATTTGAAGATGCATTACCGCCTAATCGTTATCGCTTAGTGCGTATTTCCAGACAATATTTGAACACAGCCAATAGCACAGCGCAGGCACAACAGATTGCCTTAGAACCGCCCACGCCCGAAAAACTCTTCCAACAAATTTGGGAAAAAAAAGGCTATCAGAATGACCCAATCGTTACACAAGATTTTTTAAGTTTGGTCAATGAAGCACAAAAACAACTTGAAGATGATCATCCCAATTAAAGGTTTGCCATGAAAATTTTATCTATTAGACTTAAAAATCTGGCTTCGTTGGCGGGTGAACATTTTATTGATTTTGAAGCAGAACCTTTAGCCAATGCCGGATTAGTTGCCATTGTTGGGAAAACTGGCGCAGGCAAATCGACTATTTTAGATGCGATGTGTTTGGCGCTCTTTAATAAAATTCCCCGACTTAAAGACAGCGATGGAAAACTTTTTGATATCGATGGCTCAGAAATTGCCACCAATTCACCCTTAACCATATTGCGCCGTGGAACAGCGCATGGCTTTGCTGAACTGTGTTTTATCGCGCAAGATCAAAAACGCTATTTAGCACGTTGGGAAATTAAACGCGCCCGTGAAAATGCCAACGGCAAATTACAAAATGTTCAGCGCAGTTTAAAATGTTTAACCGATGGCGTGGTAATTGCCGATAAAACCAAAGCCGTTGAACAGCACATTCAACACATTACTCAACTCAGTTTTGAGCAATTTACCCGTGCCGTACTACTGGCACAGTCGGAAGTCACCGCCTTTTTAAAAGCACGCGACAATGAACGCGGCGAGCTTTTAGAATACCTGACCAATTCAGCGATTTTTGCCAAAATTGGGCAACTGGCTTTTGAAAAAACCAAAGAAATCACGCAACAACGAAAACTGCTTGAAAGCCATTTGGGGCACATCGAGTTATTATCTGACGATGATCTAAAGCAGTTACATCAAGATATTGCAGACATACAACAGCAACATCAGACACTTGAGACACGCAAGCAACAATTACAACTTCAGCAACAGTGGTTTGAATTAAAACAAAAACTTGACCGAGATATCCTGCAAAAACAAGCATTACACAGCGAGCAGAAAAAAACTTTTGATGGATTAGCATCCGAACGTCAGTTACTTGCTCAGTTAGAAGTATTTGCAGAAATACGCCCGCAGGTCTTCCAACAACAGCAATTGCTGAATCAAAAAACGCAGCTTGAACCTGAATTGCAACACAAACAAACTCTGTTTGCGACGTTAGCACTACAATTTGAGCAAGATCAGCAGCGATACCAAACGGCTGAAAAAGCCGTGCAGCAATTGCAACAGTTTGAACAACATCATCACAGCGAGTTGAATCAATTACGGAAATATATCCAAGATCGGGAAACCATTGCAGAACAATATAAGCACAGTAAATTAAAAATTCAGCAACTGGAAATCGCGCAGCAACCGGTTTTAATAGAACAACAACAGGTGCAGCAGCAGCTAAACAATTTAGAACAACAGCATAAACATTTAGATGTCCAACTCAAACAAAGTACGCAATTTAGTCGTTTAGACAATGGCATCGCGGCGCATATTCAGCAATTAAGCCAATTTATTGAATATTATAAAAATATTGAATCCCAAATTGGTGATATCGAGCAAGCCAAACAGCAACTACAACAAGAACAAAAGCAACTGAATGCGCTGGTGCAAAACTTTGGCGATTATACGCAGCTGCAAAACAAAATTGCACAGCAGCAAAGCATGAAAGACCAGTTGCTTAACCGTGGGCATCAACTCAAAGAAATTCAGCAAAAACTGCTCGATTATTTGGCTTTAACGCAAGACATTGCACAAAAACAAACGCAACAGCAGCATACAGAAGAGAATTTGCATGCATTACAAACTCAAACCCAAGCGTTAGAAAAAGTCTATCAAGAGACCAAACTTGAACGTGAAAAATTACAGCATGTGCTCCAACAACAACGCTTATTGCATGCAGAAAATATTGAACAACTGCGCGCCAATTTAATTGCAGATGAACCATGTTTGGTCTGTGGTAGCACAACGCATCCTTATCGGGACGATGAGAATGCCATTTCTAAAGCACTGTATGCGCTACAACAGCAGCAAGAACAGCAAATCATCCACAGTGAACAACAACATTTTCAAAATTGGCAGCGAACTCAACAGCAATTAACGCAAGTACAGACGGAACTTAAGCAACAAAAACAATTTCTGCAACAGGCATCAAATCAGTTGCAACAACAAAAAGAGGTGCTTCAACACTGCTTAAGACTTGCCGAAATTGAACTCGATTTAAGCTTAGATGCATCTCGACTTACCGCGAATATAGACGAAAATATCAAGCAACAGCTTCAACTGAAAATACAGTTTGAACACGATTTAGCACAGCAAATACAAGCCCAAGAACAGCAACTAAAACTCACGCAGCAAACTCAACAACTCGCGCAGCATTTACATAACCTAGAACAACGTCAGCAGCAACTAGCGCATATTACGGCGTGTTTGCAGGACGATGAAACACACGCGTGGACATCGCATAGCTTCATGACCGCGCAGAAGATTTTGACGCAGTTAATTCAGCGTGCGCAGCATTTAGAACAAACAACTGCAATCAGCCAACAGCTAGATCGGCACAATCAAAAAATCAAGCTGCTAAATGCAGATTTACAGCATATAAATCAACAACTTACCGAGTCAGAGCAACAACACCAAGCACTCGAGCAAAAAGGCCGACAAAATAGCGAGCATGCCATGCAGCTGATTGAACAAATGACCGGATTGGCAGGCCAAAAAGCCAATGAATGGTTAACCGCGCATGATCGCGAACGGCAAAACTTACAGCAACAATATAACCAAGGAAAAACCGCATTTGAACATGCCCGACAGCATTTTGAACAAGAAAAAAATCTGCTCGAACAGCTTAAAAACAGACAACAGGATTATCAATCCGCACTTGCAAAAATAGTCAGTGAGATTGAAACATGGACAGCACAGCAGACTCAAATTGAAAGCAGTCAATATGTGCCGTTATTGGGCGTTTCTACGCAGCAAGAACAACAGATTCGCAGCCAACTTCAACAGGCCGAACGAAGCTTAAACGATACGAATGTCAGTATAAATATGCTACAGCAGCAACTTCACGAGCATTTAAAAACTCAACCTGATGTCGATTTAACTGGATTACAGCAACACATTCATGACACACAAATTCAGTGGCAACAGTGTAATGATCAGCGCGACCAATATAAAATTAAACTGGAGTTGCATCAGCAAAATCTGAGTAAACAGCAACAATATGCCGACCAAATTCAAAGCATCCAAGCACAAGAATATCGTTGGAGTAAAATTTCAAGTCTGATTGGCGATGCCAAAGGCAAAGATTTCCGCGATTACGCACAGCAATACAATTTAGATATTCTACTCGAATATGCCAACCAACAATTGGCAACGCTTTCGCAACGCTATACCTTAAAACGTTTAGACAATTCACTCAGTCTGGCCATTATTGACCACGATATGGACGATGAAATTCGTTCAGTCGCCTCTCTGTCGGGGGGAGAATCCTTCTTAACCGCACTGGCCATTTCACTCGCCATTGCCAATATGGCTTCGGGTTCAATGAAAATCGAGTCGTTATTTATCGATGAAGGCTTTGGTACGCTCGATGCCTCATCGTTACATATGGTGATGAACGCACTCGACCAACTACAAAATCAAGGTCGTAAAGTGGTTCTGATTTCACACATTCAAGAAATGCACGAACGTATCCCCGTGCAAATTCAAGTACAACCGCGCGGTTCGGGCTCAAGTAAAATTGAAGTGGTGGGATAATCGGCATACTGCCTGTATTGGTTTTTTATCCTCCACCCAAACACCGATTACGGCTAAATATTTGAACTTTTATTTCAATCAATGGCTGTAATCGCGCGCTCCGAACAAAGCGGTACCCACACGAACCATGGTTGAACCGGCGGCAATGGCCGCATCTAAATCACTCGACATGCCCATGCTTAAGGTATCCCAATCTTCGGGATGGGCATGCAATGCTTTGACTTGCTCGAACAATTGTTTCGCATCGGTAAACGCTTGCAGATGATTTGGCGCAGGAATCACCATTAAACCGCGTAAACGAATCTGCGGCAGTTGGCTAATGCGTTGAACCAGATCTGCAACTTCATTCACGGGGCAACCATCTTTGCTGTCTTGTCCATCAATATTCACTTGAAGGCAAATATTTAACGCAGGTTGCGTGGCCAAGCGCTGTGCCGATAAACGCTCGGCAATAATCAAACGATCGACCCCGTGCACCCACGCAAATTTTTCTGCTAAATGTTTGGTTTTATTGCGCTGTACGTGACCGATAAAATGCCACTCAATTTTAAGATCTTGTAATTCTTCAATTTTAGCCAAGGCTTCTTGTAAATAATTCTCGCCAAATGCCACCTGACCCAGCGCATACATTTCACGAAGTGCGGCGCTGGGATGCGTTTTAGACACCGCTAAAAGTTTGACTGCATTTGAATTTCTGTGTGCATTTACACACGCATGTTGAATTTGTTGACAAACAAGTTGGTATGCAGATTGAAACTGATTCATAAACAGGCGGCTCTTCAGAATTTTTTCACATTTAACAGTGAAGTTTTGGTTTCATTTTCTTAAAATCGGTTATTATTTTACAAAAATAACGACATGAATGCATGTAATTGGGGGAAATTATGGATATCACAGAACTACTGGCTTTTTCTGCACAAAATGGCGCATCCGACTTGCATCTTTCTGCAGGTCTACCACCGATGATTCGTATTGATGGTGAAGTTCGCCGCATTAATTTGCCAGCACTGGAACATAAAGATGTCCATCGTCTAATTTACGATATCATGAATGACAAACAACGTCATGATTATGAAGAAAAATTAGAAACTGACTTTTCGTTTGAAGTACCGGGCGTTGCACGTTTTCGTGTCAATGCTTTTAACCAAAATCGTGGCGCAGGCGCGGTATTTCGTACCATTCCATCTAAAATTTTAACCATGGAAGATTTAGGTTTAGGAAATATTTTCAAAGATATTTGCGATTTCCCGCGTGGCATTGTGTTGGTCACAGGTCCAACCGGTTCAGGGAAATCCACGACCCTTGCAGCCATGCTCGATTATATTAACGACAATCGTTACGAACATATCTTAACCGTTGAAGATCCAATCGAATTTGTACACCCTTCTAAAAAATGCCTAATTAATCAGCGTGAAGTGCATCGCGATACGCATGGCTTTAATGAAGCTTTACGTTCAGCGCTACGTGAAGACCCCGACATTATTTTGGTCGGTGAGATGCGTGACTTAGAAACCATTCGTTTAGCCTTAACTGCCGCAGAAACCGGTCACTTGGTGTTCGGTACATTGCATACCACGTCTGCTGCAAAAACCATTGACCGTGTGGTCGATGTCTTCCCTGCCGAAGAAAAAGATATGGTTCGTGCCATGCTGTCTGAATCATTACAAGCGGTAATTTCGCAAACGCTGCTGAAGAAAAATGGCGGTGGGCGTGTTGCTGCACATGAAATTATGTTGGGTGTGCCTGCAATTCGTAACCTGATTCGTGAAAATAAAATTGCCCAAATGTATTCAGCCATTCAAACGGGTGCTGCGCAAGGCATGACCACGCTGGATCAGAGCCTTAAAAACTTAGTTGCTAAAGGTGTTATTTCCAAAGAAGTTGCACGGACTGCTGCAAAACAACCTGACGCATTCTAAGGAAGAGACAACTTAATCATGGCAATGGATTTTAATGATTTGCTCAATCTGATGAGCGAAAAGAAAGCGTCTGACTTATTTATTACTGCAGGCGTTGAACCATCAATGAAAATTAATGGACAAATTACCCCTGTTTCGAGCAGTAAATTAACTGGTGAAATTATTCATCAACTGATTCATTCCATCATGAATGAAAAACAAAAACAAGAATTTGAGCAAACACGCGAATGTAACTTTGCCATAACGAATCGCGAGGCCAGCCGGCGGTATCGTGTCAGTGCATTTTACCAACGTGATTTACCTGGTATGGTTCTGCGCCGAATTGAACATCATATCCCAAGTACAGAAGACTTAAAGCTGCCGCCGGTACTTAAAGACTTGGTCATGTCAAAACGCGGCATCATTATTTTTGTTGGGGCAACAGGTACGGGTAAATCGACTTCGCTTGCGGCATTACTGGGTCATCGTAACCACAATTCGCGCGGGCACATTATTACCATTGAAGATCCGGTTGAATTTATCCATCAACATTCAGGTTGTATTATTACTCAACGTGAAGTCGGGATAGATACAGATTCCTTTGAGGTTGCGCTTAAAAACACCTTACGCCAAGCCCCCGATGTCATTTTGATTGGTGAAATTCGAACCAAAGAAGTGATGGACTATGCTATTGCCTTTGCAGAAACCGGACATTTGGTCTTAGCCACCCTACACGCCAACAATGCCAACCAAGCCATTGAACGTATTGTGCATTTCTTTGAAACAGAACGACATGAACAAGTGTTAATGGATTTATCATTAAATTTACGTGCCATTGTCGCTCAGCAACTGATTCCAACGGTGGATGAAAAATCACGTCGCGCAGCGATTGAAATTATGATCAATAGTCCACTGGTTTCAGACTATGTGCGTAAAGGTGAAATTAACGAGCTCAAAGCATTAATGACGCGTTCCCGCGAACTGGGCATGCAAACCTTCGATCAGGCCTTATTTGATTTATACGTGGCAGGTGAAATTAGCCAAAAAGAAGCGTTACGACATGCAGATTCACCAAACGATTTACGCCTAAAAATTAAATTGTCTGAAGAAGGAAAAGACCAGTTATTGTCTGCCGGTCGACATATTACTTTTGATGGTCAATAAAATTGAATTCTATTTCAAGCTTTGGGCTGAATTGTGCATTTCGTACTTAACCCATAAATGAATGCAATTTTTTAAATTCCCAAATAAAAAGGCGTTTGAATTCAAACGCCTTTTTATTGTTATATTTATGTAGAATTATTTTTTGCGAAAAACTTCCTGACATGCAGGTTCATTGCAATAACCATACAAATTTAAAGAATGGCCAGTTAATGAAAAGCCAAATTTTTCGGCCACTTGATGCTGCTCGTGTTCAATAATATCATTTGTAAATTCAATGACTTTATTGCAGTTTTGGCAAACTAAATGATCGTGATGATCTTCTTGCATAATTTCAAAAACTGAATGATTATTTTCAAAATTATGACGTTGGATAATACCAGCAGCTTCAAATTGTGTTAATACACGGTATACAGTTGCTAAACCAACATCTTCACCTTGATCTAGTAATGTTTTATAAATGTCTTCAGCGCTCAGATGATGCTGTTTTGAGTTTTCAAGTAATTCCAATATTTTAATTCTTGGAAGGGTTACTTTAAGTCCAGCCTTACGTAAATCTTGATTTGAAATGGGCATACAAAAGTCTCTCAACAATTTTTAAATTGGAATATGCAACAGAGTTTAGATGCAGTATGATCTATGGTTAGATTAAATGCATCATAATTGATTTGGATAGTGTAGCAAAATGCAAAAAATAATGTTGACGAGCTTACTCGTCAGTACCTTGCTCGCCGGCTGTGTGTATAAAATCGATATCCCTCAAGGTACGCCTTTAACCAAAGCACAAGCATCCCAAGTACAAATTGGCATGAATTACCAGCAAGTTCGTTTTTTACTTGGCAGCCCAACCATTGCTGACCCAGTAAATCCACAGCGTTGGGATTATGTCTACAATTATATTCCAGGAACTTATGCGAAAAAAGCAAAAATCCCTGCCGCAAATGGACAACATTTAAAAATTTATTTTGATAACGAAGGTATTGTTAACAAAATTGAAGGTTTAGATTCAATTCCTGAAACGCAACCAGGGTTACCTGCGTCTAAAGATGCGATTTTAAATGCACCTTCATTATAAATAGATTCTGATTGATACAAAAGAGATAATCCCAATCAAATGATTGGGATTATTTTTATCATGATGATCGTTTTGAGCGATTACCATTTTGATATCGCCCAACCGGATTTTTTTCTGCCCGATTGCGTCGTATATCTTTTGGATTAATGGTTAAAGGCAAGTAAATTTCGACCCGATCACCGGCTTTTAATGCATGTTCAGCACTTGAGATTTTTACGCCCCAAATGCCTAAACTGAGTTTTTCAGGAAGCTGAACCTGATGGCTTAAGCCACTTTGAGCAATAGCATCGGCAGCCGTCATTCCTGCTTGATAAATCACTTTTAGATGAAATTGCTGTTCAGATGTTGCATAAGCAACCCAAACGTATTGCTGCATTAAAACTGCCCCAACACAATTGAAATGATGGCAAGAATAATCGCAATAGGTAACACAATACGCACTGCAATTCGCCACAAGTTATAAAGCAGTTCATTTGAAAAATTCAAAGCTTTACGTAAATGGCTAATCTTCATTATCCAGCCTGCAAATATGGCATACAGAAGGCAAATGAATAATCCCCAAAGCATCAAGGCAAGATTAAACCAGTGTAACAAAGCCGTCACAGCCCAAATGAAGAGTGGCAAGACCAGAACAATCCACTGCACCAACACCGCCAACTGACGTTGCTGTAACTGCTCTTTCGCCAATTGCAGCAATAACGCCGCGGCAAAAATTGCACTCACAAGCATACTCAGCGCGGGAACTTGAGTTTGGACTGCAAAGAAACCAAATGCAATCACCGCCAATAATTGCGCAATCCACACTGGAATTTGCACGCTAGATACGCGTTCTGCTTGCTTTAACTGGCTTAGACTACTTTGTGAATAAACCCCAATCCCCAAACCACTCGCGACTAACGCTAACACAGTTGCATTGCCCCATTCAGTAAATGAAACCGCAGTGACATGCCATGCTTCAAGTTGCAGTGGGAATAAGTGACTCAGCAGCATTGAAACAACAACACTGAGGACAAGTAAAATGGTCAGCCATTGGCGTGGAATAAAAGATGCACCGATGGCAATCACACACGCCACCAAAAACAAGACTGCTTCTGAACCAAGAACCAATCCATTCATTTGTAGTACATGACTGGCATTGGCTAGAATTGCACCAGCCAAAAATGGAATGAAACTAACTGCAAGCCAACTTACCATGCGCCAGCGAGGTGATGCATCCGCATCGCGTGTGAGGCTTAGCATAGCATTTAATGCCGAAGTTTTACTGCGGCGCACCAAGGCAACTTCTAAATAACCAATTGGGAGTGACAGCAACAACATGCTTGCTAGCCACATCAACCAAAAGTCAATTTGACGGTCTAACTGAATGCCCACTGTCGGTGCCAGTGTCGCCATCAACATAAAAGATAAACAAAACGCCATCAGTGGCGATAACCATCGTGACATAGGTATGTCCTGCATCCGAAGTTTTCAAGAATGATGCGCTATTTTGCCTTTGTCACTCGTGAAAATCAAAGTTTACTCAAAAAAAGAATCATTGCCGAAGCAATGATTTTTAGCGCAAATGGTTAATTATTATTTTTTCTTATCGTTATTTGCAATTAAGAGAAGAAACGCGCAAACCAATTCTTACCTTTTTTCTTCTCATTTTCACGAATGGCAATTTGCATATTCTCTTTCACTGCGCCGACATAATCGGCATCATCATGTTGAATATGATTGATTAACCATTTTGTCAGGATTTGATGTAATTCTTCTTCGATGGCTTGCCCCATTAAAAATCGATCTCGATAATTTTCAATTTTTTTAATAAATAAGTCATGTACACGCTTATGTGGCACGCGATATTGATAACCCGCTTCTTCTTGTAAGCTCTCTTCAAAGGCAAAATGCGATTGTGTATAGTCCACAATGTTGTCTAAAACCTCTTTAATTTGAGTAGTATCGTGCGTAAAACGGACATCTTGAATTGCATTGATATAGTCCAAAATACGTTTGTGTTGATCATCAATCACATCGATACCCGTATTATAATCTGCATGCCAACTGATTTTCATTTTTGATCGTTTCCCCATAACGTACTCAGCATGATAGGCGAATCTAAAAAAATTAAAAAACAAGCCAGCAGGTCGGGATTAAACAACATTTATCATAAACAATTGATAGATATAAATTAAAAGCCTAAAACATAAGTAAAAGAGTCAAGTATTTTTTAACCAATACAGACTAAATTTTACCTTCCGTTCAATTTGAAAATAAAAAAAAGAGCACCATTTGTGCCCTATTTTTCAAATATTTTTAATAAATATCGGCGGGCGTAATCCGCTTCAAAAACGGATTTAGCGCTTCTTGTTTTAGTCGTTCTACATGCGTTTGCGCCTGATAAACATCTTGACCATCTTGAAATACAATTAACTGTCCTGGCTGAAATGCTGTCCACACTTCATTTTGTGTCAGCGGTTCGGTAGTAATCACAGCAACGCGGTCGTGCGGTGTGGTCACCACACTAAAGTCAACCTCTACATCTAAGTCAATTAATTGTGCGGGTTTAAATGGATAGCCTCGCACCAACCAATGCAATTTGGTCGTAGCATAGCTAAATAAAGCCTGACCATTAGATAAACAAAAATTAAAGGTGCCATGCTCGGCAATTGTTGGGGCAATTTTTTCAATCAACTGTGCAATTTCTAAAATTGAAGGCGCGGTATAGCCAAACTGCTGCACCAATTGATCGAGTAAATAACAAAACGCATATTCACTGTCTGTATTGCCCACAGGTGTGAATTGACCCGTTAATTTTGGGCTAAATCCATGCAAATCGCCATTATGGGCAAAAACCCAGTGCCGCCCCCATAACTCACGAACAAAAGGATGTGAATTTTCTAAAGTGATTTTGCCTTGGGTTGCTTTACGAATATGTGCAATCACGTTGCGCGATTTAATTGGATAATCTCGCACCAATGCAGCTAACGGCGATTCAATGGCCGATTTATTATCAACAAATAATCGGCAGGCTTTATCTTCAAAAAAGGCTATGCCAAACCCATCGCAATGGTCTGAGGTAATTCCCGCGCGCTGTGAAAATCCTCTAAATGAAAAGGTAATATCGGTAGGTGTTGCGCAATTCATTCCGAGCAGCTGGCACATTGGCGGTACTTCTTTAACAAAACATTCAAACGAATATTGAATGTAATTGATCTGCAAACGTGGTGCAAATGGCTTTTTCTACTGCCTTTATCACAAAAAAAGATAAAGCGTTAAATGTATTTTATTTTTTAGTCTAAATGGCTCAGCAAGCCTTGATTCAAAACTTGCCGAGGTGGCTTATGCAATTATTTAGCACGATTGGTGATGAGTGTGCCCACGCCATGATCGGTAAAGATTTCAAGTAAGGTTGCATGCGGTACTCGCCCATCGACAATATGCGCGCTAATAACGCCGCCTTTCACCGCATCTAATGCACAGCTAACTTTTGGAATCATGCCGCCGTAAATGACACCAGTTTCAATTAAACGATCGACTTCTTGGGTACTTAAACCGGTCAGCAGCTGCTTGTTTTCATCGAGAACACCGGAAATATTGGTGAGTAAAATCAGTTTTTCTGCACCGAGTGCTTCAGCGACTTTGCCTGCAACAAGGTCAGCATTAATATTGTAGGTATTGCCTTGCTCATCGACACCTAAGGGCGCAATGACGGGAATAAAATCGCCCTGTGTGAACATTTCTAAAACGTCAGTTTTGACGCCGACCACTTCACCCACCATACCTAGGTCGATGTGTTCAACGCTGCCATCTTCGCTTTTCTTTTCCATGAGCAATTTACGCGCACGTAATAAATTGCCGTCTTTACCGGTTAAACCAATGGCACGACCACCATGTTGATTAATCAGGTTTACAATGGATTTGTTCACGCTACCGCCAAGCACCATTTCAACCACTTCCATGGTGGCAGAGTCGGTTACACGCATCCCATCAATCCGGTCAGATTCTTGTCCTAAGCGTTTTAACAGGGAATCGACTTGCGGGCCGCCACCATGAACCACAATCGGGTTTAAGCCTACGGTTTTAAGCAGCACGATATCTCGAGCGAACGAACTTTCAAGTTCTGGATCTGTCATGGCATTACCGCCATATTTCACGACCAACGTTTTACCTGAAAAGCGTTGAATATATGGCAAAGCCTCAGTTAATACTTGTGCTTTATCTAGGCCTTGGTGTTGAAATGGCATTTGCCTCTCCTTAGTACGCCTGACGAATTTCTTGGGCAATATCTGGATAATCTGAGTTAAAAATTGCAGCAAAATTTTGGCGAATTTGCTCTAGGCGCGGTGCAGTATCTGCATCAAAACGAACAGTCAAATATTCGCCAGTATTCGATGCTCGAATAATGCCAAATCCATCTTCAAAATCAAGTCTTACCCCATCAATTTGTGTTAATTTTGCCTGCATGCTATGGCAATTTTCTTCAATCAAGCTTAAAAGTGCTTTTGAGGCGTGTTGATGGGTTGAAATATAACAATCTTGCGTGGAAAAACGTTGCGGGATGTGTTGCATTAATTGTGAAAGTGGTTGCGTATGTTCACTTAAATATTCAAGCACGCGTAATGCTGCATATAAACCATCATCATAACCTCGGCCTCGCCCATCGTTAAACACGTAATGACCGGCATATTCTCCACCAAAAACCACCTGCTGCTTCGACTGTGCAATGTATTTACGCAAAAAGGTGCTGCCGGTGCGAATCATGGTTGCAATGCCCTGATGCGCCGCTACAAATTGAGTCACCTGATTCGAACATTTCACATCAAACACAATTTCATGTTGTGGATGGCGCAATAAACAAATTTGTGCAAATAAACACAATAACCGATCGGCACTAATAATTTGGCCTAAATCATCCACAATTACCACGCGGTCGCCATCGCCATCTAAAGCAAAACCCAAATCGGCTTGCTGCTCGATCACCTGATTTTTTAATTCAATTAAATGATGATCTTTGGATGGATCGGGGGCATGCTTTGGAAAATGGCCATTGGCTTCGCAATTTAAAGCCGTCCATTGACAACCTAACCGCATTAAAATTTCAATGGCATATTGCCCTGCTGAACCGTGTAAGCCATCAACAATAATTTTTAACGGCCTTTTTAATTGAATATCTTGTTGTAAATAATCTAAATATTGCTTGGCAAACACAGGATAAAATTGATGCGTGACTTCTGACACCGACGCACTATTCATGCTCTGACTTATCTGCGCTGCATCGAGTGCAAGTGCTTGTATTTGTTCAGGTGATGGCGGCTCTGCATGACAAACCCATTTCACGCCATTGTCGGTTTTGGGATTATGGCTGGCGGTAATCATAATGCCATTGCCTGCATATTGCCCTGAAAAAAAATACATCATCGGCGTGGAGCAACAACCCAGCGCGATGACGTCTATGCCGTGCTGAATTAAAATAGTTTCAAAAATAGCGGCATAACTTGGGCTAGTTAAACGGGCGTCATAACCTAAAACCAGTTGTTTTACTTGTTTTTTTATATATAGACGTGCCAATGCCGTTGCAATTGCGGCGATGGTCGCTGGGGTTAAATGTTCTAATTTCCCCCGAATGTCATAGGCACGAAAAATATGTGCGGGAAACTTTGTTTGGTGCAATAGACTCATAAATTATCGTCAGGTTGATCATGGACAAATTGTGTGGACAATGACAAGTTTTGTAAATACGACCTGCGCTATATTTTGTAAGAATCAACAGACAAGACGTAAAAAAAGGCACGATTTGTGCCTTTTTTTACGTCAAAATAATTATTGCTTGCCTGTATGGCCAAAACCACCTGCACCGCGTTCGGTTGCTGCAAACTCTTCAACTTGTTCAAATTCTGCCTGTACCACAGGCACTAAAACGTATTGCGCTAAGCGTTCACCGGGTTCTAAGCTAAAGGTTTGTTGGCTGCGGTTCCATACCGACACCATCAATTCACCTTGATAATCTGAATCGATTAAACCAACCAAATTCCCTAAAACAATGCCATGTTTATGTCCTAAACCTGAACGTGGCAAAATTAAACCTGCAAAATTAACATCTTCGATGTAAATCGCTAAACCCGTTTTAACTAAAACCGTTTGCCCCGGTTCAATGTGAATGGTTTCATCTAAACACGCACGAAGGTCTAAACCGGCTGAACCTGAAGTTGCATACGTTGGCAAAGGCCATTCTTGACCTAAACGCGCATCTAATACTTTGACTTGAACTTTCATGAATTTTCCTTAAGGAGATCTATTTATGTTTGTGCTTTAACATGGCACGTAAATTTTCCAAATATACTTTGGCTTGTTCTTTCGGATCGATATTCGGCTGAATTTTCTTTTTCCGCCCTAACCAATCCAATTCATCTTGCGGCAATTCATCTAAAAAGCGGCTTGGGGTCATTTGTTTCATTTGCCCGCCGGCTTTGCGTTGTTCGGCAAGGGTTAAAGTTAAACCTTGACGTGCACGGGTAATCCCCACGTACATTAAACGGCGTTCTTCTTCAATGGTGTCACTGGCAATTGAATTTTTATGCGGCAAGAGTTCTTCTTCTAAGCCCATAATATAAACAAAGGGAAACTCTAAGCCTTTGGCTGCATGCAAAGTCAACAAATTGACTTTATCTAAATCATCTTCTTCTTGTTGCTGCTCAAGCAAATCTAGTAGCACCATTTTACGAATGACGCTTTCGATATTTTTTTCATCGACATTTTCAGCGCGATTAATCAAACTTTGGATACTGGTGTATAAGGTTTCGATGTTATCGAGCTTCGATTTTTCTTGTGCAGGCGTTGCGGCTTGCTCGCGGATATAATCGATGTAGCCTGTTTCCATAATCATTTGACGAATAATCGGCACAGGCTCGTCATCTTCCAACATGTTACGGGTGTAATCTGCAATAAACTGCGCAAATTCATTCAATTGCGAGCTTATTTTTTTACTGAGCACCATCGACAAACGCTGGTCGCCGGCAGCAGTCAGTAAAGATAAATGATTTTCTTGTGCAAATAAGCCAAGTTTCTCTAATGTAACTGGGCCAATCGAGCGTTTTGGGGTATTAATAATTCGCAGTAATGCGCTGTCGTCTTCAGGGTTAATAATTAAACGCAAGTAACTCATGATGTCTTTAATTTCGCTACGCGCAAAGAAAGACTGACCACCCGACAACTTATATGGAATTTGCATTTGGCGCAGTTGGGTTTCTAACACTCGCGCCTGAAAATTACCGCGATACAGCACCGCATAATCTTTCCAGTTTTTCCCATTCATGAGTTTATGGGTCATTAAATCTTTGACCACGCGCTCAGCTTCATCATCATCATTACGGCACGTAATCACGCGAATGACTTCACCATGCCCTTTATCACTCCATAATTTTTTATCAAAAATATGTGAGTTATTGGCAATCACGCAGTTGGCTGCCTTTAAAATTCGACTGGTCGAACGATAATTTTGTTCTAACTTAATAACTTTTAAATTGGGAAAATCTTGCTGCAACAAACCCATATTTTCAGGCTTTGCTCCACGCCATGCGTAAATCGATTGGTCGTCGTCGCCCACGGCAGTAAAGCCGCCCATCACCCCAACCAATAATTTGACTAAAATATACTGTGCAGTGTTGGTGTCTTGATATTCATCGACCAATAAATAGCGCACACGATTTTGCCATTTGTCGCGCACTTCGGCATTTTCTTGTAATAACCGAGTAGGCAAAACAATTAAATCGTCAAAATCGACCGCGTTATAGGCACGTAAGTTACGTTCGTAAAGCTGATACAAATGCGCAAAACGCACATCTTCTTCAGTTTCACAAGTGGAATGCGCTTGCTCTGGAATAATCAGATCGTTCTTCCAATCTGAAATTTTCTTCATGGCTTTGGCAATTAATTCTTTGCTTTCTGCACCCGACAAATTGTCTTGATGCATTAAATCCATCAAAATTCGTTTGCAATCGTCAGCATCTAAAATTGAAAAATTATTTTTAAGCGGTAAATGTTTTAATTCCAGACGCAATAAATTTAAGCCGAAAGTATGGAAGGTCGAAACCGACAAACCTTTTGATTGTTCTTTATTTAACAGTTTCCCAACACGCTCTTTCATTTCACGCGCGGCTTTGTTGGTAAAGGTCATTGCGGTAATACGATGTGCTGGAATGCCGCATTGCTGTACCAAGTAGGCAATTTTTTGCGTAATCACCGAGGTTTTACCTGACCCTGCGCCCGCAAGTACCAATAAAGGTCCTTGAATATATTTCATGGCCTCATATTGTTTGTCATTGAGTTGACTTGCTGACATGGCAGATCCTCATGGTAATTGGAGCATGATTATAGACATCTTGGTTTTAGATTCCTAACGAATCTGCCTTAATAAAGTACAAATAATGTGGCCTTGCGCCATGGGTTGTCGTGCTGCTGCATGATTTAATTCAAATTCTTGCATGACTGACTGCGCCATTTTATTTTTTACTTCGCTTAAATAACACACAACCACTTATGTTATAACCAATAAAAAAACCACCCGAAGGTGGTTTTTTTAACATTGAGGCGACAATTAAGATTGACGCTCGTAAATGCTGATTTCTACACGGCGGTTTTGTTCACGACCAGACGCAGTGCTGTTAGACGCGATTGGATTCGATGCACCATTACCTTGTGCATTAATACGGCTAGACGATACACCTTGACCGCTTAAATAGTTCGCAACAGCTTGTGCACGCGCTTGTGACAATGGAATGTTAATTGAGTCATTACCAGTATTGTCAGTATAACCTGTAACTAAAATGGCACTTTTGTTATCTTCAGACAACGTTTGCGCCACTTTGTTTAAAGTTGCATAGAAATTCGGTTTAATGCTTGATTGGTTGGTATCGAACGTGATGTTACCCGGCATAACCAAACCAACAGAACCATCGGCATTACGGTTTACTTCAACACCCGTACCCGCCATTTGTTGACGTAATTTTTTCTCTTTGTTGTCTAAATACAAGCCAGTGCCTGCACCTAAGATTGCACCAATTGCAGCGGCACGGTTATTTTGAGCAGAAGAGTTCGCATTTGAACGAGAAAGACCATAACCCGCAGCAGCACCAATAAGAGTACCAATTGCAGCTTTATCGTATTGACGAACGCCTGTCGTTGCCCCACCATCCATGCTTTGACATCCTGAAAGAACTAAAGCGGTAGCGGTAAGAGTAGAGATAACAACTGCACGCATCGCATGCCTCCTATTTAAATATTTTATTAATATGTTGAGATTATGAAATAAACCCAATTTGAGAAACATGCGCTTTTTGTTACAAAAAAGCAATTTTATGACTTGTTTGGTAACGATCGATCTTAATCATTCACATTTACTGCATTGTTTGATCTAGATTTTTATTTCTTTGACCCAATACCGTAGCATCGTTATATTGAGCAAGTCAGCCTAAACTTAGGAACCGTCATGAAGATCATCACAAATAAGCGTTTTTTTAAAAAAATTAAAAAAGGTTTAACGGTCAGTTCCGTCATTACAGCAAGCACTTTTTTACATGGCCCCCCTGTGTTGGCTTTAGGTTTGACTAAATTATTTAAAAAGTCGGCTAAAATTGATCAAACCAATATTAATATTACCAATAGTTGGTTAGGGGTTAATAATTGGCTCATCGACCATGTTTTAGCAAATACCGAGTGGAATATCGAGATTGATGAGCAGCTCGATTTAAATTTACAAGGTCGTTATCTGATGTTGTGTAATCATCAAAGTTGGGTCGATACCACGGTGAACCAATATGTAGGACTAACCCGCATGCCACTGACTCGTTTTTTCACCAAATGGGAGCTGATATTTATTCCCTTTGTGGGGCCTGCCTTTAAAATTTTAGGCTTCCCGATGATGAAACGGCACAGCAAATCACAAATTGCCAAAAATCCTGAACTGAAAAATCGTGATATTGCCGAAGCACGTAAAGCCTGCGAGCAACTTTTAAGCCAGCCGTTTACCTTGCTAAATTATGTTGAAGGCACACGCTTTACTCCCGAAAAGCATCAACAGCAAAAATCTCCTTATCAACATTTATTAAAACCGAAGTCGGGTGGATTGGCATTGGCGTTAAATATTCTAGGCAATCAGATCGATGCCTTGGTTGATATGACCATTGTGTACCCGGACGGTGTTCCCGATTATGCCAATTTTTGGTTAGGCGAAGTGCCACGGATTGCCGTTCATTTAAGAAAAATTGAAATTCCAAAATGGGTTTTACAAGGCAACTATGAAACTGACCGCGAATATCGGGTGCAATTTCATCAGTGGCTTAGCGGAATTTGGCAAGAAAAAGACCAGATTATTCAACAAATTAAAATGCGTTATTCACCTGCTTCAACCGAGTCTTTATCATGATTCCAAATGCTGCAAAACGTGCCAATAAGTTTAATCAAGTGCATCAGAATTCCTTACGCTGGAAGCTGTATCTGCTTTACGATATTTGCATGATGGGCATTATTGTCTTCAATCTATTTTGTTTGGGCACGAATGCTTTTTTAATGAGTCATTTTGCCTCTTGGATTGCAGAGCATGTGCAACTCAGCCATGTATTGGCTTTTTATCAACGCGAGTTGCATCCATGGGTTGAGAAAACCGAAAGTTGGTTTATTAGCTTTTTAATTTTTGAATTGCTGGTACGCTGGGCCATTGCGGTGATACAGCGACATCATCAGCGTTGGTTCTTTTTTCCTTTTGTGCATTGGTATGAAATTTTAGCCATTATGCCGCAACTGCGTTTTTTACGTTTATTTCGTGTTGGAATTATCGCTTATCGTTTACACGAAATTGGCTATCAAGTCATTCCAGAATCTTGGCAAAAACGCGGCTATTTTTATTATCAAGTGTTGATGGAAGAACTTTCAGATCGTGTGGTGATTACCGTAATTGATGGCATTCGGCATGAACTCAAAACCAGTTCAACCCATAAACAACTTATTCATGAATTGGTCGATCATCATCGGGAGGCATTTGCGCAAGCACTGACTGAACTTTTACAAGAAAATTTAGCCACCGAATTAAAACAGCAACAACAATTTTTGGCACAACATGTTGGTCGTGTGGTGCAACAAGCGGTGATTGATACCCCAGAAATTCATCAGTTATTACGCCCTTTCCCCATTATTGGCAGTCATATCGAAAGTCAGTTGCAACAGATTGGAAAACGCTTAGGTGAAAATATTACTCAAGGCTTACTTGCGCCTTTTGTGACACAATCTCCACCAAATCCTCATTTAAGTTATCAATACATTGCACAGAAAATCAGTCAAGTGAACATTGCGCAAGCATCTCTTGAATCTTTTGTTGAATCTACTGTTTATGAAAGTTTAGAATCTATACGTAAACAAGTAAAAGTGAAACAATGGCAACAAATTTTGGCAGAATCTAAATCAACTTAGCACACCGTTGACTTAAGTTTGATTAACTAGATTGCTTAAAAATTACAGCAGCAGTTTCATTTTTTTATACGCACCCAACATGAAGATGTAATGGGTGAATTAAATCTTTATTTTTATAATTTGTGACTCCATTCAAGTCACTAAAACAGCGCCTTTGAAGGAAGCACTATGGCTGATATACGCATTACAGGCAGAATGGTTAATTTTTCAAGATTAACCTTCGACACAAATGATCATAATGCCATTCGCCAACAACTTAGCCAAATGTTAGACGATACAGCTTCACACGGTGCATTAGTCATTTTAGACAGTAGCGTTGAACAAGAACTGATTGCGCTGATTCAATTATTGGTAAGTTTAGACTTACAACCGATGGCTGTTGTGGATGGTCTTTTAGGCGATGAAGCGCGCGCAATTCAATTCCCTGTACTGCCTATCGACCGTCCATTACAAAGAATTAAACCAACCACTGAACAAATAGTTGAACAAATTGCACAGACCGAGCAAAATGTAGACGCGCCTAAACAAAAATCAAACGCTGTTTCGCACGTAACCTCATATCATAACGAAATGTTACGTACAGGTCAGTGTCTTGTTCAAGATAATGGCGATGTCATTTTAAATGCAAGCATGAATAGCGGTTCAGAAATTATTGCATCTGGAAATATTCACGTTTATGGTGCAAGTAGTGGACGAATGATTGCAGGTGCAAGTGGTGATCCTTCGGCACGTATTTTTTGTCAGTTATTAAATGCAGAATTAGTCTCTATTGCCGGAACCTACTGCGTTGCAGACGATATTCCTGTGCATGTGATTAAAAAGCCTGTTCAAATTTCTTTAAATGAACAGCATGAATTAAAATTTGAAGTCTTAGAAATTTAAAATTACGGATATGCATGATAAATTTTCAATGTACTTCAATGATGTTAAAAGCAAATGAGCAAAACTAAATAGGAGCGGATTCGGTGGCCAAAATTGTTGTCGTAACTTCAGGCAAAGGCGGTGTCGGTAAAACTACCACAAGCGCATCATTTGCTACAGGCTTAGCCTTACGTGGCCACAAAACTGTGGTAATCGATTTTGATGTGGGTTTACGTAACCTTGATTTAATCATGGGCTGTGAACGTCGTGTTGTGTATGACTTTGTTAATGTCATTAATAACGAAGCACGCTTACAACAAGCACTTATTCGCGATAAAGATATCGAAAACTTATACATTTTACCTGCATCTCAAACACGTGATAAAGACGCGTTAAGTGATGACGGCGTAGAGCGTGTAATGAACGAACTGGCGCAAGAGTTCGATTATATTGTTTGTGACTCACCTGCAGGAATCGAGCGCGGTGCGATTTTAGCCATGTACCATGCCGATGAAGCAATTATTGTGACCAACCCTGAAATTTCATCGGTTCGTGACTCAGACCGTATTATTGGTATGCTCGACAGCAAAACCAAAAAAGTTGAACAAAACGAAGGCCGCATTCGTAAGCACTTATGTATTACCCGTTTTAACCCTGAACGTGCCGATCGCCAAGAAATGTTAACCATTGATGATATTTCTAAAGATATTTTACGAATTCCAACCTTAGGCGTTATTCCTGAATGTCCAAGCGTATTACAAGCTTCGAACGAAGGTAAGCCTGTTATTTTATATTCAGAAACGAGTGCAGGTCAGGCCTATGATGACCTTGTTGCACGCTTCCTTGGTGAAGACCGTCCATATCGTCATATTACGGTTAAACAAAAAGGCTGGCTAGCACGTTTATTTGGAGCATAACCATGGCAGGATTTTGGAGTAAATTATTCGGCAGCGAAGATCGTACATCAAGCGCTCAGGTTGCTAAAGACCGTTTAAAGGTTATTGTTGCGTCTGAACAAGGGCTCGGTCGTCGTTTAAGCCAAGACAAAATTAACGAAATGAAAAAAGAAATTATGCAGGTTGTGAGTCGCTATGTCAGTGGCGTGAATGAACAGCATATTCAAATGCAAGTTCGCTCTGAGGCGAATATTGAAATGCTAGAAATGAATATCAATTTACCTGAAGAGCATTAATTTCAATTTTGATTAGCCAAGGCAATCAATTCAAGGCAAAATAATCTCGATTATTTTGCCTTTTTATTTTATATCTGCGAGGAGCAAGCCATGGCAGTATCACAGCCAGCAACTTTCAATGAAGAATGGTCAGATGAGCGTGTATTTGCCTACTTAAACCATTTACCACCACAAGGTATTAATGCGGATTTCCACGTTTTATATAATGCTTATAAACATATGCGTGCTAATGATTTTGAGCGTTTACTCACCCAATTTACAGCCGATGGACGCAATTTAAATGCCACAAACCCAGAAGGTCAAAGCATTGCCGATGTGATTGCCACCTATCCGCGCCAAAGCACTGAATTTTTAGCCGTACTAAAAAAATTTGCTTAAACCCAAAAACCTGCGCATCGCAGGTTTTTTTAACTTTATATTAACGATGGCTGATTAAATACACACCAAATGCAGTAAAAATTCCACCCGAAATGCCATCAATCCATTTCGCAGCATTTTGATACGCCGTTTTAAAGCTCGGCAATGAAAAAATAAACACCACAAATAAAAACCACAATAAGGTTTCAACGGAAATAATAACAAACAGCAGCCAATGTAAATGTTCCAACGCCGGATTGGCTAGAAATAAGGAAAAGACGCTACCAAAATAAATCACTGCTTTGGGGTTAGATAAATTGGTCAATAAGCCTTTTAAAAAGAATTTTTTATCGCTTTGTGGCAACTCAAACTCAACACTTTCAACCGCTTCTGTTTTTTTCGCACATGCTGAACGCAACATTTGTACGCCCAACCAACACAAATAAATTCCGCCCACAACCAACAAAACTTGTCTAAGCCAGACCATCTTTTCAAAAATAATATTTAAACCAAGTAATGCCAGTGTTGCCCATAGCATCACCGCAGCCGTAATACCTAATACAACAAGTACTGCCTGCCGGCGAGAACGACTAATTGCGGTTTGGGACACCAGAAAAAAATCTGGCCCGGGAGTAATTAAGGCACAAAAATGGATAAATATTAATGTAGCTAAAGCAACAAACATTACGCACTCCTCAGTTTTAAAGGCTCTAGACAAAAAGATGATGAATTCCATTATCTTAAAGCATTTATTTTTGCATGCTCAGTGATTCCAAAATTTAAGCGGCTTTTCTTCAATCTTCATTCTTTCTAGAAAATAACATACACTACGCGGCATAAATATATTCACTAATATTAAACTATTTCTTTTCAAGAGATGAACAATGTCCACAATCACAAGCCAACCAATATTCTCGACGATTGATCCTCAGAGAATCATCAGCCTTAAAAAATTTATTTTTTTATCTATTCTCACCTTCGGCATTTACGATATTTGGTGGATTTTTACAGCATGGCGTTTTTTCCAACAAAAAGATCAGCTTAAAATTATGCCTGCACTGCGCTCGATATTCTGTATTTTCTTTTTATATCAATTGTTTAATAAAATAAAAAAGTTTTCCAATGAAACTGGCCATACGCAAGATTATTCATCGGGATTACTTTTTGTAGGTTACATATTCACGTCTATGCTATACAAACTACCCGATCCATTTTGGTTAATCTCATTCGCGAGCATTGTGTTTTTAATCCAACCCTTTCAAGCCTTGAACGCAGCAAAAATTAAATCGGCAGCCGTTATGGTGATAGAAGGAAAATCGTTAAGCAAGCCTGAAATTATATTAATTATCCTGTTTTCAATATTTTGGATTTTAGTTGTGCTCGGTTTGTTTATTACCCCTAACTAAAGAAAGGTTGCAATGGCAAATCCCATTGCAACCAACCCATTAAACTAAGATATCGCGCTTCCCATTGGCACCCTGCGCACTCACAATACCGTTTTCTTCCATTTGGTCGACAATACGCGCAGCGCGGTTATATCCCAAGCTAAATTTCCGTTGTAAGGATGAAACCGATACTTTACGGGTTTCTAACACAAAGGATACGCATTGATCATACAAAGCATCACGACTTGGATCGGTATCACCGTCTTCAAAACCACGCGATGTTGGTTCTTCATCATAAGGCGTTAAAATTTCATCGACATAATTCGGAGAGCCACGTTCACGCCAAGCATCGCAAATTCGGTTTACTTCGTCATCGCCAATAAATGCACCATGTACACGTTCTGGCTCAATTTTACCCGGCCCTAGAAACAGCATATCGCCATGTCCGAGTAAATCTTCAGCACCACCCGCATCTAAAATAGTCCGTGAGTCAATCTTACTGTTTACGCGCAATGCCACCCGCGTTGGAATATTGGCTTTGATTAAACCAGTAATCACATCGACCGATGGGCGCTGTGTAGCAAGTAATAAGTGAATGCCTGCCGCACGAGATTTTTGCGCTAAACGGGTAATCATTTCTTCGGCTTTTTTACCCACTTGCATGATCATATCTGCAAATTCGTCGGCAACAATCACAATAGACGGCAATGGCGTTAAGCGAGGTGCACGGTCTTGAACCGCAGAATCACTTGGCTTCCATGTTGGATCGATTAAATCTTCACCGTTGGCTAATGCTTCTTCAACTTTACGATTGTAGTCGCTTAGTTTACGAATTTTAAGGAAGGACATAAGCTTATAACGACGTTCCATTTCATTCACACACCAATTCAATGCGCTCACGGCATCTTTCATGTCGGTGACGACAGGCGTTAATAAATGTGGAATATCGTTATAGTTTGCAAGTTCAAGTTGCTTTGGATCGATCAAAATCAGGCGCAATTGATCTGGCGTATATTTCAGCAACATCGATAAAATCATCGAGTTTACCGCCACAGATTTACCCGAACCCGTTGTGCCGGCCACCAACATATGTGGCGCTTTTGCCAAGTCGGTTAACACTGGATTGCCTGAAATATCTTTACCCATTGCCATACTAATTAAATTATTCGGGTCACGGTAACTTGGTGTATCCAATAACTCAATTAAACGCACCATTTCACGCGTGCTGTTTGGAACTTCAATCCCGATATAAGGCTTGCCAGGAATGACCTCGACCACACGCACCGATGCCATCGACATCGAACGTGCCAAATCACGAGAAATATTGGTGACTTTAGAGGCTTTAACGCCGGGTGCCAAATCTAGCTCGAATCGGGTGACTACAGGGCCCGGCTGTGCTTCCACCACCTTCGCTTTGACATTAAATTCTTGTAATTTAATTTCGAGCAATTCAGACAAACGCGACAACTGCTCTGCGGTGAAATTCACCTTTTTATTTGGATCGACCCGATCTAATAAATCGGTTGAAGGCAATGTTGGCAAGTCTTTACGTTTTGCAGCCACTTCCATTGCGCGCGACATTGGTCGACCTGAAGCATCGGTTAATGGTGCATCGAAGTCAAATTCATCCTCGTCTTGAGGTTTGCCTGCAGTTTCTTGCCACGCCTCAATAAATTCTTCTTTAGATAATTCAGGCTTGGCAAGTGTGGTTTGAATGGTTGCATTCACAAATGAACTTGATTGTGCATAACTGCTGGCAACTCGGGGTTGCGCAGCAGTATTTTGTTCAGGTTCTATCGCTAATGCGGTTGTGTGTTCTGCTGCTGTATCATCCATTGCCAACAATTTTTCAATATCGGCAATCGGTTCATCGTGTAGATTTTTGGCTGAAGTTGATGTCTGCTCGTTACTAAACAATGCATCATCCGCTTGCTGTTGAAATGGCTGATGAATATCGGCCGTTTTGGTATTGGGAACGGCGGCCAACAAATCATCAAAGATTTGATCATCATTCCAATCTAAATCAGATGTGCTAGTGCCTGAATGGTTAAAATCGGTGTTATTGGCAGAGTCAGGACGTTGTTCATCTTGCGCGGCTTTTAACAAGGCATCAATTTCTTGTTCTTGTAATTCGACATCGTCATGATTGGACGCGCGCCAAACGCTTCCTGTGCTAATTATTTTTTCAGCGTGCTGCGCAGGTTGAGGGGTTACTTTCGCTGTATTTTCGGCTGCATTCACCGCTGGTGTCATTTTTTCGGCGACTTTTTCAGGCATTGTAGACGGTTCATTTACAAAGCGATCAAATAAAGATTCCGCTGCGGCACTTTTCGCATTGGCTTGTTCGGCTTTAGATTCAACCTCAGCCACAGGATCTTTTTGTGTTGGTGCGGCGGCGACTTGCTCCACAACAACGCGTGTAGTTGAACTTTTGGTGGTTAAGTCGTAATCGGCTTCACTTTCAGGCACATTTTTATAAAATAGATCTTGTAAATATTTGGGTGTGGCTTTTAAGGTTGCCCATGTTTTATTCCACTGAATGCCAAAAGCAAGCGTGACTAAAATAACTAATAGAATGAGTAAGAATGCACTTGCGCCATAAACGGTAATGAGTTGCGAAAGGCTAACACCCAATTCATAACCAATGATGCCACCCGAGGCATTTTCTAAGGCGTCGCTTGGGACATTCCAAAATAAGTACAATAAACTTGCCGTCGCAAGCAAAATAAAAAATTGCGCAGCATAGCGAAATGGGCGACTTAAAAAACTACGTGGCCACCACACTTGTATGGCTTCAATAAAGAAAAACAACGGCAACAGTAAACTTGCCCAGCCTAAAAAGCCAAACAATAAATCTGCAACCCACGCCCCTGCAACCCCACTGGCATTAGACACCTGTTGTGTGTCGCTTGAAATATGCATCCAACCCGGATCAAATGGTGTATAAGTGACTGTCGCTAGAAACAGATATATTCCAAATGACACCAAAAATAATGTGATGAGTAAGCGCTGTGCATATACACTCGACACCGCAGTCATATATTGTCCTGTAGCAATTTAACCAATGGGAAATATTGAAATAAGCATATTTACTTCTTTCAATCAATAAATCTTTATATATTATGCACCTGTTCTGTAAAAAAAGATGCAGTAGAATACTGAATCTTTGTTAGTGTTTTATATAGCTGAATTCGATTTAGATGATCAATATTATCGACATCGAACAGCCACAAAATTCTCCCTATTTCACGTATAATTTTTCTCAATTGAGATTATAAAAGGAAAAGTACATGAGTGCTCGCCATTCACGATTAATTATTTTAGGTTCAGGCCCTGCTGGCTATAGCGCCGCAGTGTATGCAGCACGCGCAAATTTAAAACCGACTTTAATTGCAGGTTTACAATTGGGTGGGCAATTGACCACCACCACGGAAGTCGACAACTGGCCGGGCGGTGCGGAAGGTTTAACTGGCCCTGCACTGATGGAACAAATGCAAGCACATGCTGAACGTTTTGGCACTGAATTGGTCTACGACTATATTAACGAAGTAGATACCAAGACGCGTCCATTTGTGCTTAAAGGCGATATGGGCGAATACACCTGTGATGCACTCATTATTGCAACGGGGGCAACCGCACAATATTTAGGGCTTGAGTCTGAACAAAAATTCATGGGTCAAGGTGTGAGTGCTTGCGCAACCTGTGATGGTTTCTTCTATAAAAACCAAAATGTGGTGGTGGTTGGTGGCGGTAACACCGCGGTTGAAGAAGCCCTTTATTTGTCTAATATTGCAGCACACGTCACCTTAGTGCATCGCCGTGACAGCTTGCGTTCTGAAAAAATCTTGCAAGATCATTTATTTGCCAAAGAAAAAGAAGGCAAAATCTCGATTGTTTGGAATCACCAAGTCGATGAAGTTTTAGGCGATAATACCGGTGTGACAGGCGTGCGCTTAAAATCGACCCAAGATGATTCAACACAACAAATTGATGCACAAGGTTTATTTATTGCGATTGGTCACAAACCAAATACCGAAATTTTCCAAGGTCAACTTGAACTTAAAGATGGCTATATTGTCGTCAACAGCGGTATTAAAGGCAATGCAACAGCAACTTCTGTAGAAGGTATTTTTGCTGCGGGTGATGTTGCCGATCAGGTTTATCGTCAAGCGATCACCTCGGCTGCTGCAGGCTGCATGGCTGCACTCGATGCCGATGCCTACCTTGACCAATTAAAATAATCTTACAATTACTCCAAAAGCAGCCTCGGCTGCTTTTTTTTGTTGTTTGATTTACAGGTGCCATTAATTTAAGTCTTTAGCAACAGGAAAAGGCAATACCATCGCGTCATCAACAAAATCTGTTTCGGCTGCTTTTGCTAATTCAGGATGATTTAAAACCTGATGGGCACGTTCAAAGTCTAAATCTTTTTCCCATGCGCCAATCACCACCGCTGCAACACAATTACCAATTAAATTACTCACTGCGCGAATAATGCCAATAATCCAATCTATAGATAAAATTAGCACCAATCCCACCGCAGGAATGGCAGGAAAACTATTTAAGGTTGCAGCCAATACTACAATTGCAGATGCCGGAATTCCGTGTGCCCCTTTTGATGTAAATAAGGTAATGATTAAAATCATCATTAAATCGTGCAACGACAGTGCTGTTCCGGTTGCCTGAGCAATAAATACCACGGCCAAGGTCAGGTAAATGGAAAAACCATCTAAGTTAAATGAATAGCCTGAAGGTACAACCAAGCTGACCGTAGTATTTTTAATCCCCAATTGGGTTAATTTATTCATGACTTGTGGCAACACTGAATCTGAAGATGCCGTGCCACACACCACCAAAATTTCTTCTTTTAAATAGCGGATTAATTTAAAAATATTAAAACCAAATAAGCGCAAAATTCCGCCTAAAATGACCACCACAAAGAAAATCACGCAGGCATAATATAAAACCACCAAGTAACCCAAGTTCATTAATGAACTCAGACCATATTTACCCACAGTAAATGCAACCGCACCAAACACCCCAATCGGTGCGAGCTTCACAATTAAGCCCATCATTTTAAAAATGACTTGTGAGACTTTGTCTATTGCCGATGCAACGGGGTCTTTAACATCGTTCGGTAAATAAGACAGCGCTATTCCAAAAATAATTGCAAATAACACCACTTGTAAAACTTCAGCCCCTGTAAATGCGCCAACAGCCGTTTGTGGAATTAAATTTAAGAAAAAATCGGAAAAATTGGTCACGCTATGCACATTTTCGTTGTATTTGCTTAAGCTTGCTGCATCTAAACTGTGCACATCTATATGCATACCGGCGCCAGGTTTGAAGATATACGCCACCACAACGCCCAATAAAAGTGCAACCGTGGTCATCACCTCAAAATAAAGGATCGTTTTTAGCCCAACCTTACCTGCTTTTTTTAAATCGCCTGCACCATAAATACCCAAAACCACAACACAAAACACCAATGGTGCAATCAGCATTTTGACTAATTTAACAAACGCATCGCCTAAGACTTGAAAATCCTTAGTATATTGAGGAAAGAAGAAACCAACAACACAGCCGAAAATGAGCGCAATAATGACTTGCAGAAAGAGAGATTTTTTGATGGTTTGCATAATACAAATACCGAAACACAAATAACAAAACCTCGTTATGCATAATATATGCCACAGATGCTGCTTTCTTAGACCATTTACAATTATGGAAACGTCAAGGCTTAGGCTATGATGTAAGTTCCTCCAATACACTTGCCTAGACATGATGCAAAACCATGCACCGATTTTTCCAGACCCAGAATTGGCCGATCCCGATGGCGAAGGCTTGATCTGTATTGGTGGAGATTTACAGCCATCGACCTTGCTGCAAGCGTATTCCCATGGGCTTTTCCCTTGGTTTAACGAAGGTGAACCGATTTGCTGGTGGTCGCCAGAACCACGTTGCATTATTCAACCACAAACGTTTAAGCCGAGTAAGTCGTTAATTCGAACAATGAAAAAACAGCGCTATCGAATTAGCATCAATCATGCGTTTGAGGATGTGATTCGCCACTGTGCCCTACCGCGTGCCTACGCCAATGAAACCTGGATTAGTGAAGACATCATTGCTGGCTACATTCAATTGTTTGAATTGGGTTTTGGCTATAGCATTGAAGTTTGGAACGAGTCGCAAGAATTAATTGGCGGTTTATATGGTGTAAATATTGGACACGGCTGCTTCGGCGAATCGATGTTTAGCCATGCAACTGATGTATCCAAAATGGCTTTTTACACATTAATGCTGATTGGAAAGCATGAAAATTTGCCATGGATTGATTGCCAGCTTAAAAATGATCATTTATTAAGCTTAGGTGCAACGACCATTTCTCGAACAAACTACTTAAAATCGTTACAAGATGTGATAAAACAGCCGAATATCGATTGGAAAAAGTATCAGAACCGTGTATTTTTTTCAGATACGATTGCAATAAATCAACATGTTTTAAAATGACTATAAATTAGGGAGGGAAAAACAGCATGAACTCTTATCGCCCCACACCCCTTTTGAATGAATTACAATATTATATTACCCCACCGCACGATTGCAGTTATCTAGATCATCGCTCTGCACGTATGGTGTTTTTAGACCCAAGCCAACGCATTGACGTACTGACTTTATCCGAATTATCGCGCAATGGTTTTCGCCGCAGCGGCGATTTTGTCTATCGCCCAGAATGCCATTTGTGTCGCCAATGCTTGTCCTGTCGTGTTCCTGTTGAACACTTCCAAATGAACAGCCAACAAAAAAAAGCGTGGAAACGCAATCAAGATTTAAGCCTAAAAATCACCCGTCCAGAAGATGCCAATAGCGCGCACTACAATTTATACGAACGCTATATCAATTTACGCCATCGCGATGGCGATATGTATCCGCCAAGTCTTGACCAATTTGAAAAATTTTTGATGCAAAGCTGTACCGACAGCTTTTT
Source organism: Acinetobacter sp. MD2(2019) (assembly GCF_035615615.1). NCBI lineage: Bacteria > Pseudomonadati > Pseudomonadota > Gammaproteobacteria > Moraxellales > Moraxellaceae > Acinetobacter > Acinetobacter sp. MD2(2019). The sequence goes on from NZ_VTDU01000020.1 coordinate 47,266, forward strand.
CTTAGAACTTTGGGATAAAGATCAACTGATTTGCGTGTCTACCTGTGATCATTTAAATGACGGACTGTCTGCGGTATATACTTTTTTTGAACCCGAAGCACAGCGGCGCTCCTTAGGCGTATTTGCGATTTTGAAGCAAATTGAATATGCACATTCACTCGGTTTAGACTTTGTCTATCTTGGATATTGGGTACCACACTCAAAAAAAATGAACTACAAATGCCAATATATTCCGTTTGAATTACTTATTGATGGTCAATGGCGTCGTTTGAATCACGCCTTATCAAACCAACAAATTCAACAGCTTGGCGATTCTTTTATGACTATTTTCCCCAATGAATGGGAACATTTAATTAAATAATTTTATTCTGCAAACAATGCAGAAAAATCATCACTACACGCTTTAACCATAATAATGGCATGTTCGCGCGTGCCATTGGAATTGGGATAATAATTCTTTCTCAAATCAATTTGATGGAAGCCTGCTTTTTCATACAAGGCAATTGCAGCCCGATTACTCTCTCGAACTTCTAAAAAAATTTGTAATGGATCATTTTTCAATTGTGCAATAGATTGCTCCAGTAATTCAAAACCCAAGCCCTTGCCCTGCTGACTTGGATCAATTGCCATTAGCAATAAATTTGCCTCATCTAAAACAGGTTGCAAAATACAAAATCCAACCACTTGCCCTGCAATCTCGACCACCGTACTTTGATAGCTTTCAACGGCATCAGCAAATTGCTGGTAAGTCCATGGATGCGTCTGTACCTGCGTTTCAATTTGATGGATACGCGCAACGTCTGTATGGGTCATCAAACGAATAAGAGACATAAAATTGACCTAATTGTATTTGAAAATTTTCGACTATAAAAAAACGCCCCGTTAGGAGCGTTTTTTTACTTTTCAGTGATTATGCAGTTACTTTCGCAACAACACCAGCACCTACAGTACGACCACCTTCACGGATCGCAAAACGTAGACCTGGGTCCATTGCGATTGGGTGAATGAGTTCTACTGACATTTCAACGTTGTCACCTGGCATTACCATTTCAACGCCTTCTTTCAACTGGATTGCACCAGTTACGTCAGTTGTACGGAAATAGAATTGTGGACGGTAACCGTTAAGGAACGGAGTATGACGACCACCTTCGTCTTTAGAAAGTACGTATACTTCTGCGTCGAATTTAGTGTGCGGCTTGATTGTACCTGGTTTAGCAAGTACTTGACCACGTTGTACGTCTTCACGCTTAGTACCACGAAGAAGAACACCACAGTTCTCGCCTGCACGACCTTCGTCAAGCAATTTACGGAACATTTC
>NZ_VTDU01000021.1:0-47429 GCF_035615615.1 Acinetobacter sp. MD2(2019)
TTGGCAATTTTAATCGCTTCATCAAAGTCTTTAAACGTGGTGACAGAAAGCACAGGGCCAAAGATTTCTTCTTGGAAAATCTTCATGCTGTTGTTGCCTTTAAAAATGGTCGGCTCGATATAAAAACCTTCGCCAATTTCGTGACGTGCCGCACCACCCGTTAAAAGCTGCGCACCTTCATTACGACCAGTATTAATACAGCCTAAAATTTTGTCTTGCTGTTCTTGTGAAGCTTGCGCGCCAATCATGGTGTCGGTATCTAAAGGATGACCTGTTTTAATGCGTTTGACACGTTCAATGGCTTTTTCAAGGAATTTATCTGCAATGCTTTCTTGTACTAACGCACGAGAAGGACAAGTACATACTTCGCCTTGGTTTAAGGCAAACATGGCAAAACCTTCGAGGGCTTTGTCTAAATAGTCATCTTCTTTATCCATAACATCTTCAAAGAAAATGTTCGGCGATTTACCACCAAGTTCTAAGGTAACAGGAATAATATTTTCAGTTGCATATTGCATAATAAGTTGGCCCACTTGGGTTGAGCCTGTGAATGCAATTTTTGCAATGCGTGGGCTTGTTGCTAGCGGGCGACCCACTTCTGCACCAAAGCCATTCACAATATTTAAAATACCCGCTGGCAATAAATCTTGAATCAGTTCAACCAACACTAAAATACTGGCAGGGGTTTGTTCTGCTGGTTTAAGCACAATACAGTTGCCTGCTGCGAGTGCTGGTGCAAGTTTCCATGCCGCCATTAAAATAGGGAAGTTCCATGGAATAATCTGCCCGACAACACCAAGTGGTTCGTGAAAGTGGTAGGCGATAGTATCTTCATCAATTTCAGAGATTCCACCTTCTTGGGCACGAATACAGCCTGCAAAATAACGGAAATGGTCAATTGCCAATGGAATATCTGCGGCTAAGGTTTCGCGAACCGGCTTACCATTTTCCCATGTTTCGGCAACAGCCAATAATTCAAGATTGGCTTCTAAACGATCTGCAATTTTAAGTAATAAATTGGAACGCGTGGTTGGAGATGATTTATTCCATTCGGTTTTGGCTTTGTGTGCCGCATCTAATGCCAGATCAATATCTTCAACGGTCGAGCGAGGAATACGGGTAAACACTTGACCATCTACAGGAGAAATATTGTCAAAATATTGACCTTTAACAGGGGCGACCCATTGTCCGCCAATAAAATTTTCATATTGAGATTTAAATTGAACTTTTGAACCAGGTTGGTTAGGATCGATGTAACGCATATAAAAATTCCTTTGCTGTAATAATATTCATTCCACAAATTGATTTATTTTTGTGGAAAATTCGGTACTCTGTACGTCGTACACTATATCTAGAATCATAAGCATAAATAGGTTGGAAAAAGGTTGGATTTTTCCGAACAAAAAGTTAAGGAAAGTAACAATGTTGAGTAAGCGAGATTTGCGAAAACATAAAGGCCTTATTGATCAGCTCAGACAAAACATTATGTCGTCGCCGCAACATGCCCAGCGTATTGGACAAAGTATTTTAAGTTCATGGCAGCGTAGTCTTTTGGCCTGTATTCCTAAAGAACGAACGGCTGCACCATTGGCGGAAAAAGTCAAATTTAATGGCAATACGACTTTAAGCAGTGCCTTGCATGCTTGTGAGCGTGAACTGAAACATGTGGCTGAGCAATCTTCAATGGTTTTGGCGATTGGTGATATTGGCAGTACCATTATGTGGACGGCTGCAAGTCATAAAATGCTTGATATTGCCGAAAAAGTGCATTTTGTTTCGGGGGCGAAATGGAGTGAGGATGCGGTGGGAACCAATGCCTTGGCATTGTCTTTAAAAACTCAAGAATCGTGTTGTGTTTTTTCAAATGAGCATTATATGGAGTCGGTGCATGATTGGGTCTGTTATGCCACACCGATTATCGATCCATTTTCAAAACAAGTATTGGGTGTGGTCGATTTATCTACCACATGGGAAAGTCATAATAGTTTAGGTGTATTAGCGGTTGAACGCTGTGCGTCGATTATTCAAAGCGCGTTATTAGAACAGCATCAGCAACATTTATATTTACAGGGTTTTTCTGTCTTTCAAGTGCGTTTAAATGGAAAAATTTTGGTGCTAACCCCGCGCCAATTTGAAATTTTGGCGATTTTAGCACTTTGTCCACAAGGTATGAATTTGGATAATTTGCATCAAGCCTTATATGGCGAACGCAAAGTCAGTTTAGGGACGCTCAAAGCTGAGATGTCACAATTGCGTGATCTTTTAGGAGGATTATTGGGTTCTCGACCTTATCGGTTATTGGCACAGGTCGATGCCGACTTTTTACAGGTCGAGCAAGCTTTAGATGCGGGCTATTTAGATGCCGCATTAAAATGCTACACAGGCACATTCTTAGCCAAAACCGAAAGTCCATTTCTCTGCGCTTGGCGGGATTGTTTAGAATCGCGTTTAAGTGATGCCATTTTTAAAGCCAAAGATACCGATATTTTGTTTAGGCATTTGTCGCATACTCCCGATGCTATTGACGCAGTGGAATGTTTAATTGATTTATTGCCATCGGCACATCCTGCACATCAAGTTTTGGCAAAATATAAAGGTATTTAAACCAAAAGATTGGCGATCTGTCGATGCAAACTGGGCAAGCAATTTAGCAAAAGTGAAAAACTGCAAGCTCAATTTTATTTCTGCGTTAAAAATCGGTAAGCTATAGCAATTAAGTTAGGTATCGATTGAAGTTATGAAGCAAGCCACTGCATTAAATTTGTTAAAAGCGGGTGAAAATGTATTTTTAACGGGTTCAGCAGGCGCGGGTAAAACCTATACTTTAAATCAATATATTCAATATCTTAAAGCAAGAAAAGTGAACGTTGCAATTACTGCATCTACAGGCATTGCTGCAACCCATATGAATGGCATGACCATTCATACTTGGGCGGGCATTGGCATTAAAGACAGCTTAAGCGACGATGACTTAAAACGCATGAAAGAGCGTAAATATTTAAAAGAGCATCTTGAAAATACCCAAGTGCTCATTATTGATGAAATTTCAATGTTGCATGCCAAGCAACTCAATTTAGTCAATCAGGTTTTAAAATATTTTAAAGAAAGTGATGAGGCCTTTGGGGGCATTCAAGTAATTGTTGCCGGTGACTTTTTTCAGCTACCACCTGTGGGTCGTAATGGCGAAACCAATCGGGAAAAATTTTGTTTTATGTCTCAAGCGTGGGTTGAGGCAAAATTTCGGGTTTGTTATTTAACCGAGCAGCATCGTCAAGACGATGAAATTTTAAATCAAATTTTAAACGCCATTCGTGCACAAAATTTGCAGCCAGAGCATTTACAAGCATTACATGCCTCGAAACAACACGATATTGGCGAAACTTTTACCCGTTTATATACGCATAATTTAGATGTCGATAGCCTGAATTTTAAACATTTAAACGCCATTTCTGGCGATAGCCATCAATTTTCTGCGGTGGTGGACGGCAATGAAAAGTTGATTGAAACCTTAAAATCATCGGTGCGTGCCCCTGAAGATTTAAACCTGAAAAAACATGCCAAAGTCATGTTTGTGAAAAACAACTTTGATATGGGGTATATCAATGGCAGTTTGGGCGAAATTATCGGTTTTGAAGAAGATGAAACCCACGGCATTTTGCCGAAAGTAAAACTGAACGATGGCTCAACTTTGCTGGTCGAGCCTGAAACATGGTCGGTGGAAAACGAAGCGGGTAAAATTATTGCCAGTTTTCAGCAAATTCCATTACGTTTAGCGTGGGCAATCACCATTCATAAAAGCCAAGGCATGACCTTGGAAGCAGCCGAAATTAACTTGTCGAATACGTTTGAAAAAGGACAAGGTTATGTGGCTTTGTCACGCTTAAAGTCGCTTACCGGTCTGCGAGTGTTAGGTTTTAATGACCAAGCGCTCGAACTCGACAGTCTAGCCATTAAAGCCGATCGGCGTTTTCAAGAATTGTCCGATGAAGCAGAAACACATTTTGCCGAAGCAGATTTAAGCGCGCAGCATAAAAACTTTATTCGTCATTGTGGTGGCACGTTGAATGAAACTGAAATTGCGCGTAATGAGAAAAAACTGAGTAAGTCGGGTGGCAAAGCCAGTTATAGCGCGGCAACTTTAGACGAAACAAAAGAGTTATTTGAAAATGGTTATGAAATTCAAGATATTGCGGTTGAGCGCGCCTTAACACCTGCAACCATTATTAATCATTTGGGGCGGTTGCATCGCGAACAAGGCTTAGATATTTCGGTGGCGCATCCGGGCGATGACGTGGTGGAACAGGTACGCAAAATTTATAAGCGCTTACAAAAAACCAAACGCGCCGAACATTTTAATGACGATGGCTCTATTAAATTACGACCAATTGTTGACGCAACTCAGCCCAAAATGGGCTATGATCAAGTCCGTTTAGCGCTGCTATTTATCATGTAAACTAAGGAAAAGTTATGCCACACCTGATTGTTGATTATTCAAGAAATATTCATAACTTAGCACAGGAAAAGCTGTTAAAACATTTAAACCAAGCACTGATTACAACCGGATTATTTCAACCTGCGGATATTAAATCTCGCATTCATAAAAGCGATGTATATGTGATTGGCGACAATGATTTGTCACAAGCCTATATTCATACGCGCTTGTTTATTTTAGAAGGACGAACCGCAGAGGAGCGCGAGCAATTAAGTCAGACTTTACTCACCGCGTTAAAAAACTTTAAAGGTTATGAGGCGTATACGTTAAATTTACAGCTTTGCGCTGAACTATTAGAAATGCCTGTGGCCAATTATGCCAAAGCAGAAGTGCAGCTTTAATCCAGATTGCTATACAAAAAGTTCAAATGGCGGCAGCGCTATTTGAACTTTTTTATTGGGTAAAATAGTGATCTTGATGTTGGCATTTACGACAGGTGAGGGTGACATAATCTCCGGCATCGTATTCAACATTCAGCTGATTTGAACCACAGTGCATACAGCGTTTGTCTGAATAAAAGCTTAATCTAGGCTCAATCTTACGCCATAAATGCTGAATAGGCTGACTGAAAATACGCTGATCGTACTTTAAAAATTTAAAATACAAAATTTCACTCATGCGGCTGAAAGGTAAATGCTCAGGACGGCTAAAATTGGTGGTTTCCCACTTTTCTAACAAGGCGCGTTCACGATATTGCAATAAGGTTTTTTTGAGCCGATGCGTATTAATAAAACCATCATTTCGAGCTTCAAGTGCTTTTTGTTGCTGCAAATAAGACAGCGCGGTATGAATGAGCGAAAAAATTTGCTCGACCGCCAAAGTATCTAATAGCCGATAACAAAGCTGTTCAAAACTAATATGGCTTGAAAATTGAACTTGCCAACTGCGACACACCGCTTGGGTAAATTGAATAATTTCTTGATACAGCATTTGGTACAAGCTGTCTTTGACTTCACTACTTTGTTTAAATGGAATGCCTTGGCGCAAATCTTCATAAAACCACAACCGTAACCGTTGGGTAATACTAAATAAACTGGGTTCGGCATAGCCATCTAAACGCAGATTAATATAAAAGGTACTTGGATCATCAATAACTTGGGTTGGAACTAAAATTTGTTCATGAACCAGTTGTTTAAATACACGCTGTTGGAATTGGAAATTGGGTGAAATTGAGGAAAATTTAATTTTCTCCCAGTCGATATATTCATGGTGCTGCACATCTTCACGGGCAACATCATCTAGCAGCGCCAATAAAAATAATTTATGTAAAAAAGAAATTTTATTTAACGATTGAACCTCTAATTCTTTTTTGGATTGAAGCACACGCCGTTCTTGTTGGCGGGTGTCTTTCATCATTTTTTTACGTTTTTTCTGACAAGCTTCGCAGTGGCAACTATGTCGGTCATTTTGAAACAGGCGGTGTTCGCAATGACTGCATTGATGAAAAAACAGTTCTTGATCGGAAAATTCAGCTTCGACCCAAAACATTGCTGCACGGCACAATGGGCACTGTGTACTGGCATCAAGTTGTTTTTGAAGAATTTGAATCACGTAAAAGACCTTATCATTAGAGAAAATGCGCTCGCTTAAGATATTTGAGCAATCATTGGATGGATTATGTATTGTAATCAAAAAAGCTTGTAATGTAATTCGAATCGTAAAGATGGTTTAAAAATTGCTAGTTTAAATGCTGAATCGCGATTGTTTTAAGTGATTTGAATTGAAAAAGTTGTTTTGACCCAAATATATTGAAATAAGCACAGAAAACACAGAACAGCGCATGTCATTGAAACGACATGATATGCGCTGTGATGGTTAAAATTAGGATGAATCAATGAATATTGCTGCAAATCCAGTGGTTGAAAATAACGACACTGTTTATTTAAAAGATTATAAAAAACCAACATTTTTAGTTGAGTCAATTCATCTTGACCTTAAAGTGTATGATGATCATGCCGTGGTCGACTCAACCTTGGTGCTGCAACGCCAAACCGCGGGCGACTTGGTTTTATTGGGCCGAGATTTAGAACTAAAAAGTATTCGTTTAAATGGCGAGTTGTTATCTGAAACCGAGTATCAACTGGATGCCGAGCAATTGCGCTTAAGCAATTTACCTGACCAAGCCAGCATTCAAACTCAAGTCATTATTCATCCTGAAAGCAATACTCAACTTGAAGGTTTGTATCAAGCCGGCAATTTATTTGTTACACAAAATGAACCTGAAGGTTTCCGTAAAATTACTTTTTATCCAGACCGTCCTGACGTTTTGTCTGTGTTTACCACGCGCGTTGAAGCCGATAAAAAATATCCGGTGTTATTGGCCAATGGTAACTTGCTTGAAACGGGTGAGGTTGACGAAAACCGTCATTTTGCAATTTGGCAAGATCCAACCAAAAAACCTGCGTATTTATTTGCGTGCGTAATTGGCGATTTAGCGGTGCTTAAAGACCGCTACACCACGTCTGAAGGGCGAGATGTTGCTTTAGAAATTTACGCCGTAGAAAAAGATATTCCTAAATGCCATATTGCTATGGAAGCCTTAAAGCATTCTATGCGTTGGGATGAAGAACATTATGGCCGTCCCTACGATTTAGATAATTATATGATTGTTGCGGTAAGCCAGTTCAACATGGGTGCAATGGAAAATAAAGGTTTAAATATCTTTAATACGTCATGTGTATTGGCCGATGAAGAATACACCACCGATGCCGCCATTATGCGGGTACAGTCGGTGATTGCACATGAATATTTTCATAACTGGACAGGCAATCGAATTACTTGCCGCGATTGGTTCCAGTTATGCTTAAAAGAAGGTTTAACGGTTTTTCGTGATCAATCGTTTTCGGAAGACTTACAATCTGCTGCGGTACAACGAATTGATGATGTTGCCGTGCTAAAAGCGCATCAATTTCCTGAAGATGCAGGGCCGTTATCGCATCCGCCACGCCCCGATCATTTTGTCGAAATTAATAATTTTTATACCGCAACAGTGTACGAAAAAGGTGCGGAAATTAACCGCATGATGGCAACTTTGCTAGGTAAAGAAAAATTCCGCCAAGGCACGGACGAATATTTTAACCGTTACGATGGCCAAGCCGTGACTGTAGAAGACTGGGTAGATGCGTTAACGGCAGGTTCTGGTGTCGATTTATCGAACTTCCTGACTTGGTATAATCAACCGGGAACACCAAAACTTCAAGTTACCGCAGAATACGATGCGCAAAAGCAAAGCTACCGTTTGAACTTGAGCCAATCGTTAAAAGAACATCCAAAATATCCCAACTTAAAGGCAGTTCCTATTCCGGTGGCTTTGGCATTATTTAATGCCAAAACAGGCGAGCAACTCACACTGCATTCAGACGCGTTGTTTGTTAATGCGGTGAAAGATGGCGTGTATTTATTTGACCAAGACACAGCAAGCATTGAATTTAGCGGCGTAACCGAGCAACCTGTGGTGTCATTACTACGCAATTTTTCTGCACCAGTTAATTTAGAGTTTGACTATAGCGATGACGAGCTGGCTTTTTTAATTCAGTATGAAACCAATGGCTTTAACCAATGGCAAGCTGCACAAACTTTGCTTGAGCGCGTGTTGTTAAAAGATCATTCGGTTGAACCGTACATTCAAGCCTTACAAAAAACCATTCCAGATTTGGTACAACACGACCCACTTTTAGCATCGCGTTTATTCGATGTGCCGACTGAAGGGTATTTGGGTAGCCGTATTGACCATGATTATCAGCCAGAAGTCATTCAAACCAAGCGCAATGCGGTGTTAAATACCTTGGCAACAGCTTTGGGATCTTTTTGGAAAGACACCTATTTGTCGCTTGATCCAACCTTACAAAGCGAATTTTCACAGGCGATGGGTGAGCGCGCATTAAAGAATATCACCCTTGCAATGTTGGCGCGTCAAGGCGATGAACACGCATTTGAATTGGCGCATCAGCAGTATCAAACCACGCAAAACATGACGGAGCGTTTAGGCGCATTGCGAGTTTTGGTTTGGAACGATGCACCGCAAGCGGCGCAGGCATTACAAGATTTTTACCAGCGCTACAAAGATGAAGCATTGTCGTTAGATCAATGGTTTATGGTGCAAGCGGCTAATCCAAATGCAACAGAAGCCAGCATTCGGGCTTTAACGCAGCATCCTGATTATGATTTAGGTACACCGAACCGTATTCGCTCGGTCAGTGGCGGATTAAGCAATAACCCTGTGAATGCATGGAGTTTCGGTGTTGAACATTATTTAGAGTTGGCCAAGTATTTAGACCAAAAAAATCCAATATTGGGTTCACGCTTGTTACAGGTTTTATCGCGCTGGTACACATTGGCAGAACCACAGCGAAGCCATGTTCAAAATGCATTAAAAGCATTGCAACCGTTGGTGAAGTCGAAAAATGTGACTGAAACTTTAAGCAGCATGTTAAGCGTCTAAGTTAGTCGTTACTCAATAAATAATAAAGCGAAAAGCCTGTTGATTCGTCAACAGGCTTTTTTATGCGCGGTGTTATTTTAGATGTACAGCAGTTGCTTAGTAACAATTATCAATCATCGATAGTAAAGTGAATTTATTGTGACAAGGGTGATTTTGCCTGCAAATTATTCTATAACGGCAGCCCGTTTATCTGTAGATGAAATTAATCCATAAAAGTGGTTGTAAAAGACGTGTAACTCTGTATAGTAAGGGTTAACTAGAAAAATATTCATGTTTCAGTAAAGTCACCTTGCTTCGTAGTTTTAATTTTTAATCCTTCGTTTGTAAAAGATTTATCAGGTTCATCGTATATTTTTTATAAGTTCAATTTATGAGGATTTAAAAATGAGCAACACAACTCTAGGTACTGTAAAGTGGTTTAACGAAACTAAAGGTTTTGGTTTTATCAGCACTGACGCTGGCGAAGACATTTTCGCGCATTTCAGCGAAATCGCTTCTGAAGGTTTCAAAACTCTTATCGAAGGTCAACGTGTAGAATTTACCGTTGTAAACGGTAAGAAAGGTTTACAAGCAAGCAACATCAGCGTTGTTAAAGCACGTTAATTTGCTTTTTGCTTCGTATTCAAAAACCCCATACTTTAGTCTGGGGTTTTTTATTGCTTCATATTTTTCAAATTTGCAAAATCAGAATAAGCATTTAAAAACGGTCATCCTCAATATTCGCTGAGTCTAGTTAAAAACGTGGCATAATAGCGGCTGAAAAAGCATTTATTAAACGAAATGCCAATTTAAAATTGATGTCAGGATTTTCCATGCAAAGAATAAAGTTAGAGCTGCCACAACAAGCAGATAAATTACTATTACATTCGTGCTGCGCACCTTGTTCGGGTGAGGTTATGGAAGCACTTATCGAGTCCGGCATTAATTTTTCAATCTTTTTTTATAATCCGAACATTCATCCTGTAAAAGAATATTTAATTCGTAAAGAAGAAAACATTCGATTTGCCGAAAAACATAATATTGAGTTTATTGACTGCGATTACGATACCGACAATTGGTTTGCACGGGCAAAAGGTATGGAAGATGAGCCAGAAAAGGGTATTCGTTGCACCATGTGTTTTGATATGCGCTTTGAACGTACTGCGTTATATGCACACGAGCATGGATTTAAAGTGATTAGTAGTTCGCTGGGTATTTCACGGTGGAAGAATATGCAGCAAATTAATGACTGTGGCATTCGTGCAGCTTCGCATTATCCCGACATTCAATATTGGGATTATAACTGGCGCAAAAATGGCGGCGCGCATCGTATGATTGAAATTAGCAAACGCGAAGAGTTTTATCAGCAAGAATATTGCGGCTGCGTGTATTCACTGCGTGATACCAATCGTTTCCGCCGTAGCCAAGGGCGAGATCGCATTAAAATTGGTGTGCAGTATTATTCAGCCGATGAAACATCAAAAAATACGGATTAAACAAAAAATGTCAGGGCGATTAATATTCGCCCTGACGCATGCTCGAGGTATGTCCTTCGTTGTGAATTTGCAGCAAGGAGCGGTGGATAAAACGTAATTTGTCTAAAACTGGGTTGGACAACGTAAATGGATAGGCATCGTCTAAGCCCATGCTGCGGTTGAGCGCATTTAAAATGTAGGTCAATGCAAACCAATTATTAATGGTTAATTCAAAGTCCTGCGCCAATAAAGGGGGGGCTTCAAAATGAATGTGCGGGTCTATACTGAGTTTTCCGTCAAGCGTTAGACCAGATTGATAGGCCGTATCTAGTGTATCTAACATATGTAAATAATGTGCCCATGTTTCTGCCCAATCTTCCCACGGATGTGCACAGGCATATCGGCTTACATAAAAATCTGACCAGTTGGCTTGTGGGCCATTTTCATAATATTGTGCCAGTGCTTGACTGTAGTCCGCTTGTTCATTGCCGAAATAAACCCGAAATTCATCAATCCAATTCGGACAAAAATGCTGCATTAATTCGAAATAATAATGGCCACTTTCATGCCGAAAATGTCCCAATAACGTCCGATAATTTTCTTCCATGCTCATACGAGTTTTGATACGAACCACAACATCTGCTTCGCTGGCATTTAAGGTAATCACCCCATTGGCATGACCAGTCATGACCGGTTGATTGTCGTACGGCATGAGAAAATTAAATTGCAGACCAAAATGATCGTTCGGATCTTTCTTCGGACGCGGGAAAATGTCGAGTTGTTTGGTTAAATGTAAAAAACGCCGTTTTGCCGCTTCAATGTGCTTCCAATAGTTTAAATTTTGCGGATCGGATAGATCTGGAATTAAGTGCGTGAGTTGACACGATTCACAGTAAGGGTTGGCTTGTTCTGCTGGAATAACCCAGTTGCATGCTTGATAGTGAGAGTAGTTATAGCAAGGTTTGTAGTATAAATTTTGATCCTGCGGGTCTAAGCTGCGCCATGTGTAGCTATCAATTTTGGCAAAGGTGCCCATGGTGTTACGATTGAGTTGAAACCCAAGAACACTTGAACAGCTTTCGCAGAAGGTATTTGGAAAGAACACCTGATGCTGACAATATTGGCAATAAAAAACATTCATGGGCAAACATCAGTTCATGCTTTGGATATGATTTGATCATACCGAATTTATTCATAGAATCTAGTCGAAAAAAATAATTTTAATTCAAAATTTTGAGCATAAAGATTGATGATTCCTTCGCTGCAAGCCAGCTAAAGGCTTTTAAATAAAGCTACATGGAGTAGAGTTTTAATAACTACATTAAATGTAATGACGTTGTCATTTTTATATAATTACTTTTTTGGGTTTAATTAAAAGAAAAATATCTTCAGTATCCATCGTGTTGGCTAAAAAAATGGTTAAACTAATCTTATTGTAAATGTAAAGGATGCATCTAGGTGACATTACAGCAGGACATGGCATACGGGCAATTAACCAATGATGAAATGCTTTTTTATAGCCGCCAAATTTTACTGCCTGAATGGGATATCGAAGCACAAGAAAAATTAAAATTATCGAATGTTTTATTGGTGGGTGCAGGTGGTTTGGGCTGCTTAAGTGCCGAGCTGCTGGTGCGTGCCGGCGTGGGTAAACTTACCATTCTGGATGCTGACCACATTGAAGTGAGTAATTTACAGCGCCAAATTGCATATACAGCAGATGATATTGGTCTGTTTAAAGCTGAAACTTTGGTGAAGCGGTTAAGAAAGATTAATCCATATATTCAAGTTGAATATGTTAATCAAAGACTGACGCAAGCCAATGCCGCCGAATGGATTCAAGCTCAAGATTTGGTGTTAGATGGCTGTGACCAATTTGAAACCCGATATTTAATTAATGCCGTGTGCTGCGAATTTGAAGTTCCGTTACTGAGTGCTTCGGCGATTGGCTTAGAAGGACAATTATTTATGGTCATGCCGGGCAGCGCATGTTATTGCTGTTTATTTCCGAAAGTTGAGCAAGACGATGAACAATTGCGCTGTGCCAATTCGGGCGTATTAGCCACAACGCCCAATATTCTGGCAAGTTTACAAGCACATCACGCATTGTTGTATTTAGGCTTAAATCAGACCCCATTGAAACAAAAATTGTTATTATGGAACGGCAAAACCATGCAACAACGAATTTTAAGCTTCGAAAAAGATCCTTATTGTTTACATTGTCGGTGTGAATAGGCAGAAGCCTATGCTTTTGTTACACTTGAACTTGATTGATTTGGCTTGATGATCACGTATGAAAAAAAAGATTTTATTAGATAGTCTGCGTTCTGTTGCGCGTATGGGCGAAACGGCTGTTGTTGCTGCAAAAGCGGGCATCAAATACGCCACAGAAAAGCCATCTAACGCCAAATTACTGCGTGAAACCTTTGAGTCGCTCGGTTCGACTTATATTAAGTTAGGTCAATTTATTGCCAGTACACCTTCACTTTTTCCACGTGAATTTGTTGAAGAATTTCAAGGCTGTTTAGATCAAACACCGAAATTACCATTTAGCTATATTGAAGATGTTTTAAAGGCTGAGTTTGAAGGTCGAGATTTACACACGATTTTTGCATCGATTGATGAAACACCACTTGCATCGGCATCGATTGCTCAAGTGCATGCTGCACGCTTAGTCAGCGGCGAAGATGTCGTCATTAAAGTGCAAAAACCGGGTGTCGAAACCATTTTATATACCGATTTAAATGTGCTGCATTTTGCCACCAAAGTGTTAGAAAAAGCAGTTCCAAAAGTTCGCTTTGCCTCTTTGGCCGATATTGTCGATGAAATTAAAACACGCATGGTGCGCGAGGTCGACTTTATAGAAGAAGCCAAGAATTTAGATGATTTTGTTCAATATTTAAATGACACTCAAAATCAGGCTGCCACCGCACCGAAGGTGTATCATCAATATACCACTCGGCGCGTGTTAACCATGCAGCGCTTATATGGCGTGCCATTGACTGACTTTGATGTCGTTAAAAAATATAGTAAAGATCCATCTCAAGTCCTGATTACCGCCATGAATACTTGGTTTGGTAGCCTAATGATGTGTAATAGTTTCCATGCCGACCTACATGCAGGCAATTTAATGTTGCTTGAAGATGGCCGGATTGGCTTTATTGATTTTGGCATTGTTGGGCAGCTAAAACCACAGGTTTGGAGTGCGTGTATTGCCTTTATGGATGCCTTGCAACGCACCGAATATACCACCATGGCTGAAAACATGCTTAAAATGGGCATGACCGATCAGCAAATAGATGTGGCTGTTTTGGCCGCAGATATTGAGCGATTATTTGGGGGTGTTGTCTTGGCAGACCCGCAGCAAATTTTGGCCAGTAACCCATCAGACTTAAATGACATTATGCTAGATATGGTCGCGGTTGGTGAGCGACATGGAATTCATTTCCCACGCGATTTTGCGTTGCTGTTTAAACAAATGTTGTATTTCGATCGCTTTATGCGCGTGTTAGCACCTTATACCGATATTTACGCCGACCAACGTTTAAATATGATTCAAGCATCTGGACTAGGAAATTAATCATGCGTGATTCTTCTTTGTGCGATGCGATTTTAATTGAAGGTTTAAAAGTCGATACAGTGATTGGTTGTTTTGCGTGGGAACGTCAAATTTCTCAGCCGTTATTGTTAGATTTGGTGGTCGAGCATAGTTTACAAGCTGCTGCATTGTCTGATGAACTTGCCGATACAGTCAACTACGCCCAAATTTGTGAACTCTGTGCAGAGGTCATTCAAACGGTTCAGCCTAAACTGATTGAACACGCGGCACATTTGGTTTTAGAAAAATTGTTTGAGTGTTTTGAAGGAATTCAACGCATCACCTTAACGATTCGTAAACCTGCAATTATTGCAGAAGCCCACTCGGTAGGAATTCGCCTTGAGCGCCAACGACATGATTTTTGCACTCGCACTTGCGAGTAATTTAAATAAACAGCAGCATTTTAACTTGGCGTATCAGCATATTCAGTCGTGGGGTGAGCTTGAGTTGTCGAGCATTTATCAAATTCCATGTCGAGATGGTGTAGGCCATGAATATTGGAATGCGGCTTGTTTATTAATGACGCAGTTCACATTGCCAGAAATGCAACTGCGTTTAAAACAGTTGGAGCGGCTGTCTGGACGCGTGCGTCCTTCGCATCAAATTTCTTTAGATGTGGATTTAATTGCATGGGGCAATGATTTATCCACCATGCAATGGAATGAGAAAAAACAGCCCTTTGCTTTAGATGTTAAGATTCCTTTATATGAACTGTGGCCGCATCACGAGTTGAAGGTGACCGGTTGTATCTTTCCCAAAGTTGATTTTAAGCTTGGTGCTGTGTTAAGTGGCTGATTAAGTAGATATCTTATCTTGTTAGATTGGAGGAAGCATGAAAATAACAAAGCAAATTTTAGCTATTGGTTTGTTCATCTCACTTTCTGGTTGTGCGGCGATGTCTGTCAGTGAATGTCAAACAGCCAATTGGAGTGCTATTGGCGAAAAAGATGGTTCAAGCGGTAAAGAGCGCCGCTTGGCGCAGTATTTTAAGGCCTGTTCTAAGGCTGATATTATGCCGAGTCAAAGCTTATACGAACAAGGCTATATAAGAGGTCAAAATTATTATTGCCAGCCCAATACCATTTTTTATCAAGCTTTAAAAGGCAATGCGAATTATCAAGTTTGTCCTGTACAGCGACGTTCGCAATTACGCCCTTATTATGAGGTTGCAAACGATTATTATCGGGCTGAAAGACATTATCAACAGTATCAAGATCATTTGATGGAATATACGCGCCGTGCATCCGATATGAGCTTAAAACCTGAAGAACGTGATCGGTACTTAAAAAAATTAAACGATTTACAGCGTGATTCTTACCGAATAGAAAGTGAATATCGCGATGCAATCCGGAAGTTAGAGCAATTTAAATATCAGCATCGATTAAATTAAAAAATCCGCCTTGGCGGATTCTTCAATTAAAAACCAGTGCTTAGATGTAATAACTGGTTTTGGTCATTAATTTTGAAATTCCGGTCATGGCGATGCGAACAGGAAAGGGTAAATCGATGCCGCCTGCATGTAATGCGGTATCGCGATGATGCAACTCATCGGTATTCATTTGCTCTAAAATTTGTCGTGAACGCTGGTCTTGGGCAGGAAGTTGGCGTAAATGGTCTTCTAAATGCGCACTGACTTGTTTTTCTGTTTCAGCCACAAAACCTAGACTATATTTGTCGCCAGCCAAGCCTGCGCCTGCACCCATTGCAAAAGACAAGCCGTACCAGATTGGATTGAGCAAACTTGGCACACTGTCGAGTTCTTTTAGGCGGTCTTCACACCATGCTAAATGGTCTTGTTCTTCAATGGCGGCTTGTTCCATTTCATGACGTACAGTCGGTAATTTTGCGGTGAGCGCCTGACCATGATAGAGCGCCTGCGCGCAGACTTCTCCACTATGATTCACCCGCATTAAGCCTGCAACATGACGCGCTTCGCTAACAGAAAGTGCTGCATCGCTATCTTGTGAAGGGTTTTGGCGATGTGCAGCGGTTGCGCCTGGAACTAAACTGCGCAGTGCTTGATCAAACGACTGAATGACACGATCTACAGCGGTATAATGACGCATGATTTAATCCTCTAAAGCATTAGGCGTAGTATTAAGCAAAGGCTTTAATCGGCGCAATAACCAAATGCAAAAAAATGCACTAAAAATTGCAGTCATGCAAAACAGCCATTGCATTTCAATTTTTAAAACACTTAAAACCAAAATAGAAACTAAGGCGGAGGCAACCATAAAAATGGCATTAAAAATATTATTGGCAGCAATAACGCGCGCGCGGTGTGAGCGTGGTGAATAAGCCTGCATTAAGGCGTACAGCGGCACAATATAGAATCCGCCGCTTACGCCAAGTAAGAAAATGGACAGCATGATATGGTAGTAAATCGGGCCACTTTGGAACATATCCAAAACCGCTAAAGTGTGCTGATGTGCCGGAATTGCCGACATCGCCCACGCCAAATAAAAAGCCAGTAAGGTGAGTCCAACTGCGCCAATTGGTACCATTTTAATATTTACTTCAGAGCCGCCAATTTTACGGCACAGAATTGAACCCAGACCAATGCCAAGAGAAAACAAGGTCAGCAGCAGGCTGACCACATTTTCTGAACCATTTAAGTAACGGTGGGTCAGTTCTGGAATTTGGGTTAAGTACGATGCGCCATAAAACCAGTACCACGAATTCCCTAATAAAATAAGGAAAATAATGGGGATGTTTTTTGCATATTGAATGGTTTGCCAACTGGTACGAAAAAAGTTCCAGTCGATTTTTAAATCTGGTTCATTGGTTCTTTGCTTTAAAATAAATTTACTTGAAATAAAACCCAATACAGCAATAGAGATCACTGTGACGCACACCCAAATCAGGTTGTCATGTGAAATGGAAATAATGGCACCGCCTAAAATCATGCCGAATAAAATGGCCAGTGATGTGCCTGTTTGGAACAGCGCATTGCCTGACATCAGTTCATCCGATTTTAAAATATCGGGCAAAATGGCGTATTTTATCGGACCAAAAAACGTTGAATGCACACCCATGCCAAATAAAGCCAAGAGTAACAGCCAAAGTTGATGCGTCATAAATCCAACACTGGCAATCAGCATAATCACAATTTCAATGCGCTTGATCATTCGAATTAAGTAAGCGCGCTCGTATTTGTCTGCAATTTGCCCAGCCGTGGCTGAAAAAATAAAATAAGGCAGAATAAAAAGTAATGCCGCAAGATTATTTAAGGTACTTACATTCGATGCAGCTTGCTGGATAATTCCATAAGTAATGACTAACAAAAGGGCTTGCTTATATACATTGTCATTTAATGCGCCAAAGAACTGGGTTAAAAAAATGGGCAAAAAACGACGCGATATAAGTAAATTCTGTTGTTCTTCCATTATTTTTACACTCTAAACCTGGATATTTGTGTGTAGAACAGTATCACAAAAAAAAATCATGTATGATACTTTGATGTTTGAATCTTGCTTGCGAATAAATCTCCAAGATTTAAAGAAAAAATAGCTTAAACTTGAAAATAAACGGTTGTTGTTTTTATGCATGTTAAAACACACTTTAAAAAAATGCTGTTGACACAAAGCTTACAAAGTATTTTAAAAAAAACAGCAGTTCATCAATCTATGTGCACAGGGCTATTTCTGTGTATCTGCTCGTCAAGCATTATGGCGCAAGATGCAAACAACACATCGGATGCATCAAACCCATCTTCTTCTACTCTTGCAAATACAGGCGCTGTTGATAGCTTGCAAATGTTGCAGCAACAACAGCAGAATCCACAACTTGCTGAATTTAAAAAAATCACTTTAGATGATTTAGATCAACTTCCGGCGCCGTCAGCCAATCCAAGCATGCTCGATGAAATTAATCGGCAGGCCGAGCAAGCAAAACAAGAGGCGCTTAATCAGCGCTTAGGTCATACCCCAATTCAACCTATTGCTGTTCAAGCAAGTTCTGCAGTTGACGCGGATGTCCCCGCTGTAAATGTCGATCAAGTCATTCAAAAAGTGCAGCAAGAAAGCCACATTGATATTGCAGCGGTGGATCAAAAACAAAATGCCAGTGTTTTAAATGATGCATCCTTCGATTTAGATACTTCGGCAGCACCAGAAAAAAGCCGAATTAAACGTTGGATCAACAAAATACGTCCACGTAATGCCATGAATACCATGGTTTCTACGCCTAAAATTAATGTGGCGGTTGAAGGTGCGCCTACCGAATTGGCTGAAAATATTAGCAATAAATTATCGAGTTTTACCCAAGAATCGTTTGATGATTACAACTCGGCGTTGCCTCAACTCCGAGCCATGGCCATTCAAGCCGCCCAAGCGATGGGATATTATGATGCCAAATTTCAGTTTAAACGTACCGCAGATCACGGTTTAAAAGTTGCAGTGGTTCCGAACGAACCGGTGAAAGTAGCCAGCGAAAATATCGACATTACCGGTGCGGGCGCGATGACACCGCAATTCCAATTGATTCGTTTAATTCCCGATTTGGCGGTTGGTGATGTGTTGAATCATGGCTTATACGAACAAATGAAAGCCAAAATAATCGATACTGCCAGTGATAATGGTTTCTTCGATGCGTATTGGCGCTTGCGTGATGTAAAAGTACAACTACCTGATAATACAGCCGATATTAATTTACGTTACGAAACTGGCGAGCGCTATAAAATCGATAATGTCGAATTTAAAATGAGCGATCCATCGAAGCCGTTGCCATTAAAGCTCAAAGTATTACAAAGCATGGTGCCTTGGGAAGCCGGCGATGATTATACCTTTTGGCGTGTAAATACACTGGCCAACAATTTAACCAACTCTCGTTATTTTAACTGGAGTTTGGTTGAGTCAGTTAAGCCCGACCCCATTCAAAAGCCGTTGGAATTACCGCCAGATGTGCAAGCTTATGTAGATCAACAACAAATTACCAGCGGTCAGGCCATTGCGCAAGTTCAAGACAAAAATGCTAAACAGTCGATTGTTTCTGCAACCGAAGTCAGTCAAAACGTTGTGAATGAAAATCAATTTGCTGGTACGCAAATTGCGCAAACAGAAGAACAAAAGCAACTTACTGCACAACATGAACAAGAAAAAACCGACAAGCAAAAAATGCAAGAGAAGGCCAGAGCCGAGAAAACCATTCCGGTTGTGGTCACCTTAAATGCAGATAAATTAAATAGTGCAGAGCTGGGTGCAGGTTGGGGCACAGATACAGGTGCACGTATTCGTGCGCAATACCGCCGTGCTATTGTGAATAGTTCGGGGCATTCATTCGATGCGAATATGGAAGTCTCCCAAATTCGCCAAGCCATAGATACCCGTTATAGCATTCCATATAAACATCCATTGAATGATTATTTTAATATTTTGGGTGGTTACGAACGGGAAGAATTTAAGGGTGTTGGCCCCGGTATGAGCTTAACCACCGAGTCTGCGGTGGTTGGGGCTGAACGTGTCATTAAAAATCCATTGGGTCATTGGCAACAAAATTACGGTGTTCGATACCGACTCGATCAAATTACCCAAAATGGGCAAGTCAATACCGCCGATGTGCCGGATGCCTTCTTAAAACCGGGCTCCAATCCGCAGCAGCAAGCGTTATTGCTGGGTTATCAGTTGTCTAGAACAGACAGTAATGATCCTGTGAATCCAACCAAAGGCTTTAAGCAAAGCTATAAAATTCAATTGGGTTCAAAATCTGTGCTTTCAGATGCCAACATGGCGATTGCAAATGTAGATTGGGGCTTTATTTATTCGTTGGGTGAAAATTATAATCATCAATTTATTGCCTCGGCTTCGCTAGGTTATATTTTTACTGATGACTTTGCCAACGTGCCTTATAATTTACGTTTCTTTGCTGGTGGTGACCAAAGTATCCGCGGATTTGACTACAAGAGCTTATCTCCAACCGAAGATGGCTATAAAATTGGCGGACAAGCTTTAGCCATTGGCTCATTAGAATACAATTATCAGTTCAAACCCGGCTGGCGCGCAGCGTTATTTACCGATGTGGGGAATGCCTTCGATAGTCAATTTTCTAATCCAACCGCTTACAGTGTGGGTTTGGGTGTGCGCTGGCAGTCACCGATTGGACCGATTCGTCTAGATGTGGCTTCGGGTATTTCGGATGAAGGTCATCCAATTCGTATTCATTTCTTTATTGGTTCACAACTTTAATTCGGATGTGTTTAATTTATGGCTGAACAACAGCAACAAGCACCACAAAGCACAGACAATACCCATGTACCTAAATGTGCTGTAATGAAAAAAATCATCTATGCATTGGCTGTCTTATTGGTATTGCTGATTGGGGCAATTGCTGTCATGTTTTCTACCGACAAAGGTAGTCAGTTCTTATTAGACCGCGTACTCAAAAATCAAAAGATGATTGAGTACAAATATGAAGGTGGTAACTTTTTAAGAGGCTTAATCTTAAGTCAAATTGATGTGCATTTAGATGGCCTTCAAATTAAAGCCCAACGTGCCGATGTGATGATTGGTTGGCGCGCCATCGTACAAAAAGAAGTGCATTTTAGTCGGGCAAATATTCAAAAACTTGAAATTATTGACAATAAACCTCCGTCAAATGAAGCGTTTAAATTTAGCCCAATTAATTTGCCGGTGACCTTGCGTTTTGACCGCGCAACGCTGGATCAACTCATTATTAAAACAACCTCGGCGCAGGTAGATTTTAAAGACATTCATTTAAATAAAGCCTTGTGGGCGGGCACCAAACTTCAATTTGAAAACTCAAGTTTTGACATGGGTTATTTGAATGTGAAGCAGGCTACAGGCCAAATGAAATTTGAAGGTAAGTATCCTTTACAAGTCACAGCTAAGGCGAATTTACCTTCATTACACAGCATTAATGTTCATGATATTTCTGTGCATGCAATCGGCACGTTAGATACCATTACCGCAGGGGTGGCAACACATACGCCAGATATGCTCACGGGTCGTATAATTATTCATCCTGTTCGGCAAAATGTACCGATGTATGGCCAATTGAATTTTAAAAACTACCATTTGCCGTTGCTGACCGATTATAAACTTTTTGCGCCGTTAGGAGTTGCCAAATTAAACGGCACAGCATCGGGTATGAATATTCAGTTAGATACCAAACTGAGTGGTCAGAATATTCCTGAAGGCAATTACCACGCAAGCATGTATACCGATTATGTTCATCAATTGAATTTAACCCAATTGACTGGACAAGTGTTGCAAGGTGCGCTGAATGCCACAGGCGTTGTGAATTGGGAAAAAGCGGTGTATTGGGATGTGCATGGCAACATGAAAGGCATGCAACCGAACGACAAAACCTTGCCACAAA
Source organism: Acinetobacter sp. MD2(2019) (assembly GCF_035615615.1). Taxonomy (NCBI): domain Bacteria; kingdom Pseudomonadati; phylum Pseudomonadota; class Gammaproteobacteria; order Moraxellales; family Moraxellaceae; genus Acinetobacter; species Acinetobacter sp. MD2(2019). Next base: position 21,321 of record NZ_VTDU01000021.1, read on the forward strand.
CGGTGAAAGACTTTTTGCCTAAAATCCTAGATGCTCAATTGGCATCGACTGGTAATTTAGACAAAGGATTGCATGTGACTGGGCTGTTAAAGTTCGATCAGGCTGAAACTTGGAACTTGAAGCTCGATCAGGCGGAACAGACCACAAATAAAGTCCCACCAATGTTACTCAACGTGGGCTGGGAAAAAATTGACCGTGCCATGCCGTATATTGGTTGGTTAAATAGTCAAAATGGTCAAGCCAATATCACCTTAAATACAGACCGACAAGATATTGTGGTCGATACTCAAATTCAAAAGAATGAACAAGGTTTATTGCCAACGGGTCAATATCAAGCAAAATTATTTGTAGATAAAAATGATTTACACATTCCTGCGTTTAAATATATCACCGATAAAGGCGGTTTAACTGGACAAGCCTTTGTTGCTTTACCTACAGACAAACGCGAGCTAAAATGGAATGCACAATTAGAGGCGAAAAATTTTAATCCGCAGACGGTGTCGACCAGTTCACCCATTGATTTAGTCAATGGTCGCGTGAATGCAAATGGTTACGCGCAAAAGAATCAGCAAATCATTACCTTAAAAGGTTTAGATTTATTGGGGCGCATTCCACAGCAAAATAATGAAATGGTGCATTTAACTGGCGACAGTACCATTGCCGTGATTCTCAATGATGAAAAAGCTGGTGGCGGACTAAAAGGTTATGCAGTGCATTATCTTGGCGCATTGCAATCGGAACGGATTAAAAATAGCGCCGGACTATTGCAGTTTAATCTTTCTGGTACATCCGACTTTATTAAAATTAGTAAATTTATTCATGACGGTGTGGCCGGAAAAATTTTAGCCGATGGTTCTGTCAGCCTTAAAAATGGCATTAGTTGGAAGGCCAATGCATCGTTGGTGCGTTTTAAACCGCAGTATTTTGTGTCCAATGCGACAGGTGAAATTTCTGGGGTATTGCAAACCAATGGCGTTTGGTCAGATCACCTTAAACGTGTTGCCGTTCAACAGTTGAATTTGGCGGGTGTGTTAAATCGCCAAGTCATTCGTGGTAAAGGTAATTTATCGGTTTTATTGAACAGCAGCAAAAATGGTTTAGTGCCACAACATTTTGAAGCCAACGATTTATTTTTGGCTTATGCGGGCAATCAACTACAAGCCACAGGTGATGCGCAAAAGTTACATCTACAGATTAATGCTCCAGCATTGTATGCGGTTTATAGCGGTTTACGTGGTCGGGCATATGGTTATTTAGACTTAGAAACCAAACCAAGATTAAAGGCCAATGCTAATTTGGCGATTGATAATTTTGGATTTAAAGACACGTTGAGCATTCAAAAAGTCAGAATTCGTGGTGAATTACCCACCTCAGACACGGCATCAACCGTTTTAAAATCTGAAATTAATAACATGCGTTGGGGAAAACGCGAAATTCAATATGCTGCGGCCACCATGAGCGGCACGCGTAAGGCGCATATCTTACAACTGCAAGCATGGAATAATTATTCTAAGTTTTACACCCAATTAGCTGGCGGCTTTAATGCCAATAATGATTGGACTGGGCAAATTCAGCAAGGCGTATTTGACTCGGTGCGCGCGGTATTAAAACAGCAGCAAAATGCAAATGTGATTTATCGTGCAGCCAATAAGCAGTTATATGTGTCGGCACATTGTTGGTTAAGCAACGAAAGCCAATTGTGTTTTGATCAACCGATTCAAATTAACCCAAGCGCAGGTAACGTTTCTTTTGTTGCGAAAAATCTGGATTTGAATGATTTTTCTGCCTTTATGCCAGATGGTTTGGCCATGACAGGACAAATGAATGGTTATGCCAAAGCGGCATGGGCAAATGGCAAACGTCCACAAATTGACGCAAAATTAATTACCCAAAATGGTCAAATCGGCATGACTGCGGATGATCCGGATGATCCATCGACTACCACAAGTTACCAACAACTCAGTTTAATCGCCAAAAGTGTTACGCAAGGTTTGCAGTTACGCTTAGATGCAAAAACGGCTGATATTGGAACAGGCTATGCCAATGTGGTGGTTAATCCGTATGACGATCGTTTGCCGATGCAAGGTGAATTTGCTTTTGATCAAGTCGATTTAAGCTTTTTAAAACCGTTTATTCAAGATGTACGTTCAATTGGTGGAACTCTCAGTGTTGCTGGTAAAATTAACGGCACATTGACTCAGCCATTAATGACTGGCGATTTACGCTTGAAAAATGGTCATTTAAGTATGATTTCTTTACCTGTGAATATTAATAATTTACAGGTGTATTCGGCAATTCGCCAAAACCAAGCCTCAATTACTGGTGCGTTTAATAGCGGTCGTGGTGTAGCGAAACTCGATGGTCTGTTCGATTGGTCGGGTGAGCCACGCTTGCAATTAAATCTAAAAGGCAACGATTTATTAATTCGCCAAGCTCCGCTGATTACCGCGGTAATTAATTCTGATATGGCCTTAAATGTGTATCCATTGAAGCGCAGTGTGTCTTTAAAAGGAAGCATTGACGTGCCGCGTGCATTAATTAATATGCCGGAGTCGACCAAATCGGTGGTGAACGTATCTTCCGATGTTCGGGTGTTACATGCAGGTGAAGACCCGCTGACCTTATTGCGCCAAGCCCGTCCGTGGGATATTCAGGCAGATATCGATTTAAGTCTTGGCAAACAAGTAATTTTCCAAGGCTTTAATAGTCGAATTCCATTGGCCGGACGCATGCTTTTAACACAACGTGGTCTTGAAACAGCCATGAGTGCCAATGGTGCAATTGGGGTGAGCCAAAAAGTGAAAATTGAAGCGTACGGACAAACCCTCGATTTAAACCGTGCCATTGCGCGTTTTAATGGACCATTGGCCAACCCAACGCTAGATATTGACGCAACCAAGAGTATTTCAAGCACCTTAGTTGGCGTGCGTGTGACGGGTACAGCATCGGTACCAAGTATTCAGGTATATAATGATGGCGGTTTGTCTGAACAAGAAGCACTGAATGCCTTGGTGACAGGACGCATTAATGAAGGCAGTAGCAGTTTAAGCCAAACTGAAAGCTTTAAATCTGATGTAAATAATACCGTTGCCGCTGCAGGAATTAGTTTAGGTTTAGGGGGGACGCGTGCATTTACCAACCAAATTGGTCGTACCTTCGGTTTAAGTGGCTTGGCTTTAGACGCTCAGGGTACGGGCGATGATACACAGGTGAGTGTAACAGGGTATATTACACCAGATCTATATTTACGTTATGGTGTGGGTGTTTTTACCAACGTCAATAAATTAACTTTACGCTATCAAATGAACAAACGCTTGTATCTTGAAGCGAGTCAATCGGTAGAACGCGCGATAGATCTTTTCTATAACTGGCGCTTTTAATTAAAATTTGATCTGCCGATTTTGGCAGATCAGCCATTTTTGCACGGTGTGCGGAGTGAACATATGAAAAAATTGATGCTCTTGATGATTCCTGTTTTGGGTATGGTCGGTTGTGGTCAATCGAAACAAGTGTCTTCAGCAGAAGCATGGCAGAATTTTTGTAAGAACATTCCCGGCGCTGCTTATAACATTATGACGGACCGCCAGCAAAATATTCAAAAAACGGCGGCTTTAGAACATGCCAAAAAAGTGCAAGAACCACACGCACAGAAATATTTAATCGCTTTAATTGAAGAAGCATATCAAGTGCCGATTTATCAGCAATTGGGGCAGCAGCAACAAGCCATGGAAGATTTTAGCAAAAATCGGTATGAGTCGTGCTTAAAACAAGCAGAGCAAAAATAATACCTACCAAAAATCAATCATCATCTAAATGATTTTTTTGGCGTATTCATTTGAAATGCGGATAAAAGATAAAACGATAAAAGAGCTTTTAGGCTCTTTTATTTTTATTTAAGCTAAAAATAAGCCAAAGCAAGCACATATGAGCTCATTTTCATGCGATGATTATTTCGTAGAAAAATAATGGTCATCATAAACAAATACTTTGTGTGCATTAACTTTTGGGCTCAAATTTAGTAGAATTTACAATGTCCATATTACTTATGAGGCTACAGGACAGGCTAAAATTCATAAGTAATTCTTTACAAAAAGAGGAATATCACCGTGCTAGAAGCTTACCGCCAACACGTTGCAGAACGTGCCGCACTCGGAATCCCGCCGAAACCCCTTGATGATGCTCAAACTGCTGACTTAGTCGAATTATTAAAAAATCCACCAGCAGGCGAAGAAGCATTCCTTGTGGACTTGCTTGAAAACCGTATTCCTGCGGGTGTAGACCAAGCGGCTTATGTAAAAGCAGCATTTTTAGCAGCCCTTGCAAAAGGTGAAGCAACATCGCCATTAGTGACCAAGGAACGTGCAGTGTACTTATTGGGTACAATGCTTGGTGGCTATAACGTTGCGCCTTTAGTTGAACTTTTAGAAGATGCAGAATTAGCGGCTTTAGCTGCTGAAGCATTGAAAAAAACCTTACTTGTGTTTGATGCGTTCCATGACGTTGCCGATAAAGCCAAAGCGGGCAATAGCAACGCACAAGCTGTATTACAATCTTGGGCTGACGCTGAATGGTTCACCAGTCGCAAAGATGTACCTGAAGAAATTAAACTGACGGTATTTAAAGTAACAGGTGAAACCAACACTGACGATTTATCGCCAGCACAAGATGCATGGAGCCGTCCAGACATTCCATTACATGCCAATGCAATGCTTAAAAACGAGCGTGATGGCATTAACCCTGAAAAACCAGGTGAAGTTGGTCCGTTAAATCAAATTAAAGATTTAATCGCCAAAGGTCATCAAGTGGCTTACGTGGGTGACGTTGTTGGTACCGGTTCAAGCCGTAAATCTGCAACAAACTCAGTGCTTTGGTTCTTCGGTGAAGAAATTGCACATATTCCAAACAAAAAAGAAGGCGGCTATTGCTTAGGTTCTAAGATTGCGCCAATTTTCTTTAATACCATGGAAGATGCGGGTGCTTTACCTGTAGAGATTGATGTTGCCAACATGAACATGGGTGACGAAATTGTTCTCAAAATTGATCGCACGGCTGCAAAAGTCACTGCGTTTAAAAATGGCGAGCAAATTGCAGAATCAGATTTAAAAACACCAGTACTTTTAGATGAAGTTCGTGCAGGTGGTCGTATTAACCTGATTATTGGTCGTGGTTTAACCACAAAAGCGCGTGAAGCGTTAGGCCTTGAACCATCAACATTATTCCGCACCCCTGTGCAACCTGCTGCAACCGGTAAAGGTTTTACCCAAGCACAAAAAATGGTGGGTCGCGCATGTGGTTTACCAGAAGGTCAGGGTGTTGTTCCAGGCACATACTGTGAACCAAGAATGACTACTGTTGGTTCGCAAGATACCACGGGTCCAATGACACGTGACGAGCTAAAAGACTTAGCATGTTTAGGTTTCTCTGCAGACCTTGTGATGCAGTCATTCTGTCACACTGCGGCATATCCAAAACCAGTTGACGTACAAATGCAACACACCTTACCTGACTTCATTATGAACCGTGGTGGTGTGTCACTTCGTCCGGGTGATGGTATTATCCACTCTTGGTTAAACCGTATGTTATTGCCAGATACTGTTGGTACTGGCGGTGACTCGCATACGCGTTTCCCAATTGGTATTTCGTTCCCAGCGGGTTCTGGTTTGGTTGCATTCGCAGCAGCGACTGGTGTTATGCCACTGGATATGCCTGAATCTGTACTTGTGAAGTTTAAAGGAAAAATGCAACCGGGCATCACTTTACGTGACCTTGTGCATGCCATTCCTTACTACGCAATTAAAGAAGGCGATTTGACTGTAGAGAAAAAAGGTAAGAAAAACATTTTCTCTGGTCGTATTTTAGAAATCGACTTAACAGAAATGGAAACTGACTTAACTGTTGAGCAAGCATTTGAATTGTCTGACGCTTCGGCTGAACGTTCTGCTGCGGGCTGTTCAATCACGCTTTCTGAAGAGAAAGTTGCTGAATACTTACGTTCAAACATTACCATGTTGAAATGGATGATTTCACAAGGTTATGGTGATGCACGTACTATGGCGCGCCGTGTTGAAAACATGGAAAAATGGTTGGCAAATCCATCGCTTATTCAAGCCGATGCTGATGCTGAATACACTAAAGTGTATGAAATTGATCTTGCTGATATTAAAGAACCAATTCTTTGCTGCCCGAACGATCCAGACGATGCAAAACTTCTTTCTGACGTTCAAGGCGACAAAATTGATGAAGTATTCATCGGTTCTTGTATGACCAACATTGGTCATTTCCGTGCAGCGGGTCAGTTGCTTGAAAAAGTGCCAAGCGGTTCATTGACTACACGTTTATGGTTAGCACCACCAACACGTATGGACGAACATCAGTTAATGGAAGAAGGCTTCTATAACACTTATGGTCGTGCAGGTGCGCGTACTGAAATGCCGGGCTGTTCATTGTGTATGGGTAACCAAGCACGTGTTGCGCCAAACACTACGGTTGTTTCAACCTCTACACGTAACTTCCCGAACCGTTTAGGTCAAGGTTCTAACGTGTACTTGGCTTCTGCTGAGCTTGCATCTGTTGCTGCGGTTTTGGGTAAATTGCCAACACCAGAAGAATATCAACAATATGCTGCGCAAATTGACAGCATGTCTGCCGACATTTACAAGTATTTGAACTTCGATAAGATGGGCGAATATACTAAAGCTGCAGATGGTGTTGATACTAAGAAAATTGCTGCGGCTCAGTTGACTTAATATAATATACGCGCGATGAGGGAGCTTTGCTCCCTCTGTGTATAAACGTAAAATTTTAGTATGTAATAGATAAGGGCTGATTCATCAGCCCTTATCTATTTGTTTTTTATAAAAAGATATACATTTATTATATTCTTCGTTATTATTTACACAAAATTACATATAAGTAAAGATAGGTTAAAATGTGAAAAAAAAGATCTTGATTCTTAGTCTAATCATTTCACCTTTATTTGGCTGTGCATCTACTGTTGTTACCTATGACCGTTTGGGTCAAATGACAGGTTCATGTAAAGCCACGAAAGGTTTTTTAATTGGTGGAAAAGCGGCTTGTTATGGCTATGCAAATCAATTAATCAATTCAGGTGAAGCATTAGAAGATATTCCAGAAAGTTCTAAAATTTATTTAGGTCATTATTAATTTACATCGAAAGGGGATTTAAACATGAAAAACGTAATTTTGTCATTAGTGGTATTCGGGACTTTTTTAACCGGTTGTGCATCAACAGTTAAAACATTTGATTCAAGTGGTCGCCCAATTGGTTCATGTGAATCTAAACTCGGTTTTGGTGGTGGTGCGGCATCATGTACAGGGCATGCCAATCAAGAAGGAAAAGATAAGTAAATAATAAAAAGCCCCGCATATTAGCGGGGCTAGTCGTATATGAATCAAGTCATATACTGTATGAGGCTCATCTCAAACTGAGCGTATTAAAGCACAAAACAATTTAAAATTATAGTGCTGTTTGTGCGTTAAGAAACGCATCAATTTCTTCACGCCATGGCACAGAAGGTTGCCCACCCGAACGGGTAACGGCAATGGCTGCTGCGGCATTGGCAAAACGGGCAGCATCAAGCGCAGTTTTGCCTTCAAGTAAAGCAGTAACAAATGCACCATTAAAGGTATCGCCTGCGGCAATGGTATCAACTGCATTGACTTTAAAACCGGCAACCAATTGCCCTTGACCAGATTCACTCAGCCAAACACCACGTGAACCCATGGTAATCACCACAGTTTTAATGCCTTTGCTGTGTAATATGCAGGCCGCTTCTGCGGCATCTTTTTCATCGTGAATAATCACCCCTGTTAAGCTTAACGCTTCAGTTTCATTGGGGGTAATAATGTCGACCAAACGCAGTAAAGCTTCAGGTAATTCGCGTGCTGGGGCAGGGTTTAAAATGACTTTTACACCCGAGTTTTGCGCAATTTCTGCTGCTTCAATAATACTTTCAAGCGGCGTTTCAAGTTGTAATAACAACGCATTCGATGAACGAATAAGATTCGCATGTTGCTGAACATAGTCGGTGCTTAAACACGCATTTGCACCTGCAAAAATACCAATGCAGTTTTCTGCAACGGCATTTACAAAAATCAGCGCCACGCCAGTCGACTGTCCTTGGACTGGGCTTACGGCCTGAGTATCAATTCGGTCTTTATTAAATTGCTCAATCATCCGTTGACCAATATCATCTTCGCCCACGCAGGCAATAAAGCGAATATCCGCGCCACTACGACCGGCTGCAACCGCTTGATTGGCACCTTTTCCACCAAAAGCAATTTGATAATCGCGGCCAGACAAGGTTTGTCCGGGATGTGGGAAATGCTCAAGCGTTAAAATATGATCGGCATTAATACTGCCTAAAACAACAAGTTTTTGGCTAGAACTCATGTATAACCTAAATTGAAAAAGCAAAAATTTGCTAAATGATACCGTGTTTACTGCAAAATTGATGTAAAACTTATTTTATTTGCTTATATTATTTACATAATGGCTATGCGTTTTGATTGTTTTTTTCTGTTTGGCTGAACGATTAAAAAATAAAAATACTGTTTTAAAATTATTTATATCATTGACTTAATTTTTCCTGTCTGATCTTTAGTTCTATGAAAAAATAGAATAACTAAAAAAATGGTCGATATTTTTTATTATTTTTGTTAAATTTAGCAACCTAGAAGTAGTTAAAATTAATTTTTTGTTTAGTAACAATGGATTAATTTTAATTGCTTCTTTTTTGTGCGTATTGTGTTGATATACAAGTAGTATTTCTCCCAAACAAAGACAATCGCGATGTCGCTTGCCAAAGAGGCGCGTGGTCTTGTTTCTTGCACTCATTTTGAGTGCTGCTTGTATTAAATCTTTTGAATTCAATATTTTGTAAATTGAATTGTCGCGATTTATCTGCTCAGCGCGTCAGCCTGCCTAAACTAGGTCAATGACGTCGGGCGTGGTCGAACAATTAGGTTTACGGAGAACTGTATGTTTTATTACCGCGGCTTGGCTGGAATACTGATTCTGTTGTTGATTGGTTATCTTTTTTCAAACAATAAAAGATCAATTCAGCTTCGTACCATTTTACCGGCGTTGGGCTTACAATTTTTGCTAGGTATTGTCATTTTATATGTGCCTGCGGGTAAATATCTGTTCGAACAGTTGGCCATGGGCGTGAATAAAGTCATTGGTTATGCCGATGTGGGCAGTTCATTCTTGTTGGGCGCGTTAGTGGGCGACAAGATGAATAAAGTCTTTGATGGCGCAGGGTTTATCTTCGCTTTTAAAGTTTTACCTACAATTGTGTATGTGACTGCTTTAATTTCGATTCTTTATTATTTAAAAGTAATGAATGTGTTGATTAAAGTGTTAGGCACAATCTTTCAAAAGTTACTCGGTATTAGCAAAATTGAATCGTTCGCTGCGGTAACCACGATTTTTATTGGGCAAAATGAATTGCCTGCTGCGCTGCGTCCATTCTTATTAAAAATGAATAAAAATGAATTATTTACTGCTATGTGTAGCGGTATGGCGGCAGTTTCTGGTTCTGTATTGGTGGGTTATGCAGGTTTAGGGGTTCCAATGGAATACTTACTTGCAGCATCGTTAATGGCTATTCCCGGGGGTATTTTATTCGCGCGGTTACTTAGCCCAGCAACTGAAGCTTCGACCGTTGAAGTTAAAGATGTTAGCTTTGGTGAACACAAACCAAGCAATATCATTGAAGCAGCAACCACAGGTGCAATGCTCGGCTTAAAAATTGCCGTTGGTGTGGGTACCGTGATTATGGTATTTGTCGGTTTACTGGCATTGTTAAATGGTTTAATTGGCGGTGTAGGCGGACTATTTGGTTATTCTGGTTTAAGTATTGATTCGATCTTTGGTTATATTTTATCGCCTTTAGCCTATATGATGGGCGTAGATTGGAATGATGCAAGCCTTGCCGGTTCATTATTAGGTCAAAAATTAGCGATTAATGAATTTGTTGCCTATTTAGGTTTAGCACCACATTTAGCCGATCACTCAATTTCTCCACATACGGCGGCAATTATTTCTTTTGGTTTATGTGGTTTTGCAAATTTCAGTTCAATTGGTGTGGTTATTGGTGCATTTAGTGTGGTGGAACCTTCATTAACGCCAGTATTGTCTAAACTTGCCATGCGTGCGCTTTTGGCAGCAACCTTATCTAACTTAATGAGTGCAACCATTGCTGGATTATGTTTAGGTTTCTCGATGTAAAACTTAAGCATTTCGTGTTGTATGCAAAAAAGGAACTTTTTAAAGTTCCTTTTTTTTTAATATGTCATTTTTGAAATTAGAAAATACTTTATTTTGCCCAAAACAGATTGTATTCAAATAGATATCTGTATTGGGATGATATTTTAAATAGTAAAACAATAAACACCAAAAAAATCAGATTTAGTTGACCCTGCGTTCTTATGGTTGAATAATATTCGCTTGCTGAGTATTCGATTTGGTTTTTGAGCTGAGATCGGTTTAAATACACGCCTCAAACGAAGTACTCGTTTTTATAGTTATGATAAAAGGTAATTCAATGTCTCAAGCACCGACTCAAATCATTATCGACACCGACCCAGGACAAGATGATGCAGTGGCAATTTTATTGGCGCTTGCCAGTCCAGAATTAAACGTTTTGGGAATTACCACAGTCGCGGGCAATGTGCCTTTAGCTTTAACCCATGTGAATGCACGCAAAGTTTGTGAATTAGCTGGCCGTACAGATATTCCTGTATTTGCAGGATGTGACAAACCGTTAAAGCGGGACTTAATTACCGCCGAAAATGTACATGGCAAAACTGGTCTAGACGGCATTGAATTACCAGCACCAAGCATGCCATTACAAGCACAGCATTCAGTAGACTTTATTATTAAAACTTTGCGTAATGCGCCTGAAAAAACCATTACCATTTGCTCGCTTGGCCCAATGACCAATACCGCTCAGGCACTTTTAAAAGCGCCGGATATTGCATCGCGTATTGCCAAAATTGTACTTATGGGCGGTGGTTTCTTTGAAGGTGGAAATATTACCCCATCTGCAGAGTTTAATATGTTTGTTGACCCAGACGCGGCAAAAGTTGTGTTTGCTGCGGGTATTCCTTTAACCGTTGTTCCGTTAGATGTGACCCATAAGGCGCTGACATCTAAAGCATGGGTAGATGGATTACGTGCCATGAACAATCAAGTTGGGCCGGCAGTTGCTGCATGGACCGATTTCTTTGAGCGTTATGACATGGAAAAATACGGTTCAGAAGGCGCACCGTTACATGATCCATGTGTGATTGGTTATATGTTAAAACCTGAATTATTTACTGGCCGCCAAATTAATGTAGAAATTGAAGCAGATAGTCCACTGACAGTGGGTGCAACAGTTGCAGACTGGTGGTATGTAACGGGTCGTACGGCAAATGCTGAATTCTTAAATACCATTAATCGTGATGGATTTTTTGACTTATTAACTGAACGTTTAAGCCGTTATGCTTAACGATTAGTGAAAACATGAAAAGATTGGGTAGCAACCTGATCTTTTCAGTGTTTATTTTAGCGATCTAAAGAGTTTGTGTTGGCTATAAAATACACAATTTTAAAATTTATACTTTTAAATATTATGCTATTGTTCTGATCAGTTAAAAAAAATTACACTAAAGCTGTAGTAAAGACTCAAAAATTGAAAAATCCTAGTGATTACAGGACAATCCAATGATTTTGAGAGAAGCAAAATAATCAGATTATTGGATAATCCATGTCTTACTTAGTGCAAGATGAAGAATTACAAAAAATAAGAAATAAGCGCTTTGTTCGACGCGTCTTTTTATTACGACAATTCGGCGTCATTCTTTGTTTTATCCCTTTTTTCTCAGTTATTAAAGATATGGGTTATGGCCCAATAGTTTGGTTGTTGCTTGCAGCAAATGCATTAATTTGGCCAATCGCGGCTTATTTTCTTAGTATTCATTCCAAAGATGCAATTAAAACCGAGCAATATAGCTTGGTCGCAGACACTTTTTTGGGTGGCTGCTGGGTTGCTATTATGGGGCTTAATCCATTTCCATCTTTAGTGTTGGTGTCTATTTTTATTGCAGATCGCTATGCCGCAGGGGGATGGCGGTTATTAAGAACCTCAATTTTGGCATTTTTTGGTGGATTTTTTCTGTTTTGGTTCATGTTGGGCTTTCCAATCAACTTCGCTATTACTGAAAAGATTATGTGGCTTACGCTGCCATTAGCCACCTTGTATGTGATTGCATTAAGTATTGTGTCGCGTAATTTATCGACACATCTGAGTAATAAATTAAAAAAAATGGAACGGATTGCTTTAATGGATCCGCGATTGCATATTCCGAATAGACGGTTATTTGAGCAGCGCTTGGTCAATACTTTTATACAAACTCAGCGCGGCAAATATAATGCTTTTTTGATGTTGCTAGATGTCGACAATTTTAAAGCGGTGAATGATACTTATGGCCATGAAACAGGCGATTATGTGTTGCTTGAGATTTCAAATATCCTTAAAAATATCGTTCATCCCGAAGATATTCCCGCGCGTTATGGCGGCGATGAATTGGCATTGATTATTTTTGAGTATGATGAATTACAAGCGCGTGATTTAGCGCAGCAAATTTGCTTGAAAGTGCAACAATTAACCATACCGAATGCACCTAATTTTAAAATTAGTATCAGTATTGGTGTTGCCTCGGCTAAACACTGTGAATCGACTTTGCAATGGTTGGAAGAAGCAGATAGAGCCTTGTATCGTGTTAAAAGGTTGGGGCGAAACGGAGTTCATTTTGCAGCAAGCGTATCTTAAAACGAGTTGCTTATTTTTATTTAGCCCTTTTAACTGTTAATAAAATCGCAAAGCCATCTCTAAAAATAAAGAGATGGCTGCTTGACTTAAATTATTCTGATGAAGGCATCGCAAACTGCTTGGCTTCACGCACACTGGCTGAAGGCCAACGCTGGGTAATGGTTTTGCGATGGGTATAAAAACGCGCACCATCTGGGCCATAAGCGTATAAATCACCAAATAATGAGCGTTTCCAACCACCAAAGCTATGGTAGGCCACAGGTACAGGCAACGGTACATTAATGCCTACCATGCCGACTTGAATATGCGTACTAAAATAGCGCGCAGCTTCCCCGTCACGCGTATAAATACACGTGCCGTTACCATATTCGTGATCATCAATCAGTTGCATGGCTTCTTGCATAGTATTTACGCGAATGATTTGCAAAACAGGGCCAAAAATCTCTTGCTGATAACTGTTCATGTCTTTAGATACATGATCAATTAAGGTTGGACCGACAAAAAAGCCATTTTCATAGCCTTGTGGTGCAGCGGCGCGGCCATCCACAACCACTTTTGCACCTTGTTGTTCTGCGCTGTCAATAAATCCAATCACTTTTGCTTTGTGTTCAGCAGTAATTACTGGGCCAAAGTCGTTGCTTTTATCGGAGAAATGACCTAGCTTTAACTTGGCAATTTCAGGTTTTAATTTTTCAATTAATTGATCTGCAACGTCATCGCCAACAGCAACGGCAACTGAAAGCGCCATACAGCGTTCACCTGATGAACCAAATGCTGCGCCAAGTAATGAGGCTACGACATTATCAATGTCTGCATCTGGCATAACAATCGCATGGTTTTTAGCACCACCTAAAGCTTGGCAGCGTTTGCCTGCGGCTGTTGCTGTGGTGTAAATATATTCTGCAATTGGCGTTGAGCCGACAAAACTCACCGCTTTAATGCGTTTGTCATGCAGTAAGGTATCGACCGCTTCTTTATCCCCATTAACTAGGTTAAATACGCCATCGGGTAAGCCCGCTTCTTTGAGTAATTGGGCAATAAATAGCGTTGAAGATGGATCGCGTTCAGACGGTTTGAGAATAAAACAGTTCCCGCAAACAATTGCCATTGGAAACATCCAAAGTGGCACCATCACTGGGAAGTTAAACGGGGTGATTCCAGCAACAACGCCTAGCGGTTGGAATTCGCTCCAAGAATCGATATCTGGCCCGACATTTTTAGAAAATTCGCCTTTTAAAAATTCCGGTGCGCTGCAGGCGTATTCGACATTTTCAATACCGCGTTGTAATTCACCAGCGGCATCATGCACAATTTTTCCGTGTTCTTCACCAATTAACGCACAAATTTTTTCTGCATTTTTTTCTAGTAATTCTTTAAATTTAAACATCACACGCGCACGTTTAATGACTGGCGTATCCCGCCAAGCAGGGAAGGCGGCATGTGCAGCAGCAATAGCAATTTCTACAGTTTGTTTACTTGCAATGGCCACATGTTTGGAAATTTCACCGGTCGCTGGGTTATAGACCGCTTGGGTGCGCGTCGCTTCAGTAGAAATTTCACCTTGAATGAAGTGCCCAATGATGTTCATTTTAATATCCTTGTTGAGGGTTTTAATGGCGTTATACGTCCAGAATTGTTGCTATCGTTTTAGCATATCTTTGCGATGAGGTACACGGCTAAGAATCTGTTTTACGTACATCTATATCAATTTCAGTGTTCATTTTTTTTTAATTCAGTGACTTTATGTATTGTTAAAGAAATATTTGTAAATAGTAATAAAGTTGATTATCATTCGCATTTGTTTGTTTTCGTTTGCACTTATCTAAAAAGATAAAAGAGTGAATCAAAAACTTATTTTAAGAATGACGATCAATATTATTTGAACAATTAAGGCCGTTTTAGCATGCAACATTATCGAAATGCAGTTTTAAAAAACTCTAATTTGACTGAAAAAACTTCTTTTTTTCAGCAGAAGTACTTATCTTTTTGTTTGTCAGTCGTGATGATGGGGATGGCAGGTCAAGTATTAGCGGCAGAAGAAACACCTACTGCGCAAGTATCCAACGATTTACCAATTATTACGGTTTATGCAAATCAAGAGCCGAAAAAACCTGAAACGGTGACTCAAATAAACCGAGATAATTTAGATAAACTAGGCGCGGGAAGCATGTCGGATATCGTAAAATATTTACCGCTCGTGACTGCGCCTAAAGCGGTGAGTGGTGGCGGAAGTGCTTGGGATGGTGCGGGAACAAGTGGTTATAATATTCGTGGTGTCGATGGTAACCGTATTGGCTTGGATGTTGATGGCATCGACTTAGCCAGTGCTGCGCCTGAACCTGCATCGCTACGAGGCAATAGTTTTGGTGTTGGACGAGATTATATTGACCCTGAAATGTTCAGTGAAATTGAGATTGCATCAGGCACAAGTAGTGTAGAAAAAGATGGTATTGGTGGGCGTGTCTCATTTAAAACCAAATCGCCAGAAGATTATTTGAGCAGTACAAAGCAATTTGGTGGAAGTTTTAAAAATGGATATAGCTCTGCTGATGATGCGTGGTTTAGTGCATTGACAGCGGCTGCGGGCAATGAAAAGGTAAAAGCGCTTGTGGCATATGCGCATCGTGATGGTCATGAAACAAAAAGTGAAGGTAAACTGGCAGAGAATCCAGTGGATTGGACATCCGATGCAATTTTAGCAAAAGCGCTATGGAACTTTACTTCAAATCAACAACTTGGATTTACCTTCGATTATTATAAACGTAATGTAGATCGTTTCATCGATAGTCAAACTCTTGGACGGACTTATCCACGAGGAGGGACACAAAATGAAGTGGCAGAACGCAGTCGTTATGCGCTGGATTATGTATTAAAAAGCGATGCCGTACTTTTAGATCGTTTAAGTGCTCAGGTGTATTATCAAAAAACCACGAATGATAATTTGTTGAATGCTTTTTATTTAACGTATCCGCGAAAAATTCAAAATAATTTTAGTAGTGAAGTATGGGGGCTAAATACTCAAGCTCAAAAAACATGGAAAAACCATCAATTTAATTACGGTTTCGATGCCAACCAAAGTAAAGATGATCGACCATGGATTTCGACCAATTTAACCACTGGTGCGGTCACGAATACGAATTTTATGGTGGCATCCGACACACAAAAATATGCAGCTTATTTCAATGACACCATGACTTTTAATCTGGCAGATCGTGATTTACAGGTGATTCCTGGGTTGCGTGCAGAATATCAAAAGTTCGACCCTAAAAATACTTCAACGGTATTGTTAACGTCACAAAAGCAAGATCAAGTTCAAGCCAACAGTAGTCACTATGTCGCGCCAAATTTTGCTATTTCTTATCAGTTAAGTCCTGATTATTACAGTTATTTAAAATACAACCGTGGTGTGCGTGTGCCAAGTGCTACGGAAATGGCTGGAAGCTATAACCCTGGGCGTGGCTATTCTGTTATTGGCAATACCGATTTGAAAAAAGAGACCAGTGATGCCTTTGAATTGGGCTTAAAAATGACACCAATTGAAGGTGTTCGTTTTAATATTTCAGGTTTTTATACGAAATATCATAACTTTGTTGATTATGCCGAACTGCCTCAAGCGCTTGATCGTGATATGTTTACTTACCAATTACAGAATATTGCCAATGTAAATATTTGGGGGGCTGAGCTTTCTACACGGATTGATTTAGGGCAATTTATTGATCATGCCGATGGATTTAGTTTGGCACTTGTGGCAGGGAAGACCAAAGGCAATGCCAAAAATAGTGCGGGGGATAAAACCAGTGTGAATTCGGTGCAGCCTGAAAAAGCCAGCTTTACCTTTGGTTATGATGCACCAGAACATGTATTTGGCTTAGGACTAACAGCCACAGCCGTTGGCTCTAAATTGGCAACACAAGATGCCAGTATTGACAGTTCTGGCAATAACTATCGCCGTGTTGCAGGTTATAGTATTTACGATTTATCGAGCTATTGGAATATCACTAAATTTATGAAAATCAATCTAAATCTGAATAATATCTTTGATAAAAAATATTGGGAATACGCAACAGTTGGCACATTAACCTCAGACAATTTAATCGACCGCGCCACCATGCCGGGTCGTAACGTTGTCGCAAGTTTAGAGTTTAAATTTTAATTTTTAGTCAGAAATGTTTTGAGTAATTTGTATGAAAAATCTTAAATTAGCCGTATTGAGTTGTGCAGTCTTATGTAGTTCCATGACAATGGCTGTACCCACAATCAACTCTTTACAAACACAAGCTTATGGTTTGTACGCGCTGCATCATCCAGAAGTAAAAAATACTAATGCATCTACATTTAGTCAAAGCTTTGCTGAAGACTATAACGACCTATTTAAAAATCAAAAAAGCGTTAATCGAGAACAATATGTTCAATTTGAACAGGCACGATTAACATCGGTGATGCAGCAACGCCGTGATATGTCGGTGAAACAAGCACATGTTCGTTTTGGAGTATTAAATAGTAATAAAGACGATAAAATTACGTTAAAAGAATATCAGGCGGTGGGTTTAAAAACCTTTGATCATTTTGATAAAAACCAAGATGGTCTTGTAAATGCGGCGGATGCACAATTAGACAAAACCCCTACAGGGACGCACGATGGCTTAAAAATCAAATCACCACTTTCAATGCCAATGCCATCTACCGTGAATGATTTTATCGAAATGTATGCGGTAAATAATAACTCGTATGTGACATTGGGCGATTATTTAAGCCATCGCGACCAACAATTTTTTGCAACCGATACCAATAAAGATTTGGTATTGTCTGAGCAAGAATATGTCACTGAATTTACCCAACGATATGATGAGCATTCTGCCAAAGCAAAGAGCGAATATGATCTGATTTTTACACAGCAATTCCAAAGTATTGCGGGTAAAAAAGATCGTATTACCCAAAAAGATCTTCAGAATTATGCAAAAAAGCTTTACACGAGCCTTGATGTGAAGTGATTTAAAGCAATATAAGACATGCTTTAACGATCTTAGAGCTAAAATAAAGCAGATGAATTGAACGATTTATCTGCTTTGTGTGTGCAAACAACAAAAAAATCTTTGATCACACTGAACTAGAGCAAAGCATGAGTAACTCAAATGCTTTGCTTGAAATAATGAAAGAAAAGATGCCACATGCAAACTACAGTTGATTTAATTGATTCAAACCAATCCAATGTTTAGAAAACTGATAAGCGGCACGTCCTGAACGTTGTCCACGCATTTGACACCAACGTAAGGCTTCTGCACGAGTTTCTGTGTTAAATGGAATTTCAGCTTGTGCTAAATACGATTCAACAATCTCTAAATACAACGCTTGATCCATAGGATAAAAAGACAACCACAAACCAAAACGATCAGACAAAGAGATTTTTTCTTCAATCGCTTCTTGCGGATGCAATTCTGTATATTGCGGAACATCTACCTTTGTGATGGGTGTATTTTCATGCATAAATTCGGGCAATAAGTGGCGGCGGTTACTGGTCGCATAAATCATAAAATTATGCTGTCCCGATTCTAAAGCGCCGTCTAATACACTTTTTAAGCTGCGGTAATTTTCATCTTCAGCATTAAAAGCAAGGTCATCGCAGTACACAATAAATTTTTCAGGACGATCTTGAATAAGTTTTTGAATTTCAGCCAAATCTGATAAATCATCACGTTCAATTTCAATTAAACGTAAGCCTTGATCGGCATATTCTGTCAGTAATGCCCGAACCATCGAAGATTTTCCGGTGCCTCTTGAGCCAGTCAACAACACATCATTGGCAGGGAAGCCATTTAAAAATTGTAAGGTATTTTGAATGATCTTTGCTTTTTGTCGCTCAATGCCTTTTAAATCGGCCAAGCGAATTTTTTTAGGCTGATGAATCGGCTTAAGTTGTTGTTTTTGCCACTTATATGCCGGTGCTGAGAAATCAATTTCAGTTTCTACGGGGGGTAACGTCTGCTGCAATCGTTCGAGTACATTTTTGATTAGATGGAGCATATCATTAGAAAGTTCGAGCTGTGCCATAGGGATTCGCTTAGATAAATGAAAAAAATAACGCAAGATCACTCTTTTGCGATATGATCAAAATAGCAATTGATCTTCATATTAGCCCTAAGTTAAGTTGAAAGGAATAACCATTTAACTTCAACCATAAAGATGATTTGGTGACTGAGGAAACAGATGCTTAAGCTATTGACTGAAAACACTCAAAAATCTCGGATGAATGAGCTGAAAAAGCAGCTTGCGCATGCACAAAACTATCAAGAGTGGAAAGAAATCGCTTTACAGTTGGATGAAGAATCTGGCATTCAACAATGGAAATATGAAAATTCATCACCTTATTTTGATGCTGAAGTCATTTCGTATCGGTTAGGATTATTAAAAAAATATCGCCAACAAAACCGCAGCAAAGACTTAATGCATATTTTACGTGAGGGACTCACTTACGATATTGCCAATATTTGTCATCCTATGTTGTTCGTGGTTTGCTACATGGGAACCAAAAAAATTATTGAAGAATATGTCAATGAGGTGCATTTAGGTCTGCAATATCTGGCTCAAGTTGAATCGGCCGAGTTTAATTTTGAAGCCAAAATCAGTTTTTTTAGACATTGCAAAATTGCCTATGGTCAGCCTGCGTTAATGTTTTCAGGTGGTGCAACGCTGGGCTTATTTCATAGTGGCGTATGTAAAGTGCTACGTGAACAAGACCTGATGCCAAACGTGTTGTCTGGCTCAAGTGCAGGCGCAATTATCGCGGCGATGTTGGGCGTATCTGAACCTGAACAAACCGACCGAATTTTAACTGGACAACATGTGGTCGGCGATGCCTTTCATTTTCGTTCCTTAAAAACCTTGTTGAAAGAACGTGGTGGTTTTGCCGATGTACGCCATTTAAAACGATTCTTGGTAGAAAATTTGGGTGATTTTACTTTTGAAGAGGCCTATAAACGTTCAGGTTTAAATATTAATATCGCGGTTGCGCCGTATGATGCATCTCAAAATGCGTCAATTCTGAATCGCTTTACGGCACCAGATTTATTGGTATGGAGTGCAACCTTAGCTTCGTGTGCGGTACCTATTTTATTTCCGCCCATCCGCTTAACCGCCAAACGTTACGATGGAACGCATACGCCATTTATGGCTAATACATTTTGGGTTGATGGCAGCATGCGTAGCGATTTTCCGCAAGAAAAAATGTCCCGTTTGTATAACATTAATTACACCATTGCCAGTCAGGCCAATCCGCATATTGTGCCGTTTATGCAAAGTGATGCAGAGCGTTACCGTCGTGATTTGCTGAGTTGGCCAGAGCGCATTATTCGCCGCCAAGGCAAGGTGATTACTAAGGGGATTATGGATTTTACCCGAGAGCGCATTGGTTATGTGCCACAAGTTCGGCGCTTGCTAGATAATGTGCACGGCATTGTTGATCAACGATATTATGGCGATGTAAATATTTTTGCCCATCATAATTTAAAACATTATCTGTATCTGCTGCAAAATCCACGTCCGCATATTTTTCAATTGCTGCAAAAAGAAGGCGAGCGCGCCACATGGCCGAAGGTTTCTGCAATAGAAATACATGCGCGGATTGGTAAAACCATTGAGCATGTTTTGGATGACTTGCAGGCACAGGAAAAAGCACGACTTAAATGATGTTTATGAAATAAGTATGCAAATGCCACAGTTTCAACCGCAAGATTATACCTGCATGATCGACAAAACACCGCAGTCAAGTCGTGCTTTGGGACGCCGAATTTATCTATTAAAACAAGGCGATCAATGCTATTGGTTGAAATCTCAAGAACCAGAAGGGCATCCACAATTTGTTTTAAGTTTTAACAACGAAATTCAGTTATATCAGCAGGGCATATTAGATGGCTGTGGCTTGCCATATCAATTGTTTACTAAAGATTCATCGGAACATATGCCAAATTTTTTGAGGCTTGTTCATGCAGCGCCGGCGTTGTTAGAGATAAATGGATTATCAATTTTACACATTAAACAAAAAATGCATGCAATATTGGCAGCTTTGGTGAAGTTACATCAGGCAGGTTGGTTACATGGCGATTTAAAACCTTCCCATCTGCGTTTATATGAACATCGCGTAAGATTATTAGATTTTGAGCAAGCGCAAAATTTAGCCTTAGGTGAAACAGCTTTGGTTATGAATGCGACGCCACGTTATATGGCGCCTGAACTGTTTCATTTAAACGCTAAAACCCAACAAACTGATTTATATGCTTTAGGCATAATTTTATATGAATGGCTGACGCAGCAAAAAATAGCAATTCAACGCTATGAAGATTGGGCGCTGTATCACTGTCAGCAGGCATCTTTTTTACTTGATGAGTCATTCTCGGTTTTTCAAGATTTTATCAATGGTTTGCTTGCTCGACATGCTAAAGACAGATTTTTAACCTCACAGCAAGCAATTCAGTATCTGAATTCGATAACAGTCACATGAATGAAGTGCTTTTTTCAGACAAGGTGTTTTTTATTTGAACACTTGGTTGGCTGTTTTAAAAATAATACTTGTCAATTTGAAGTGTCGCCGCTAATATAGCGAGCTATTGGGGGCGTGGCGAAATTGGTAGACGCACTGGATTTAGGTTCCAGCGCCGCGAGGTGTAAGAGTTCGAGTCTCTTCGCCCCCACCAAGTTTTAAAGCAAGATTAAAACTCTTGCTTTTTTTATGAAGCTAAAATGTTAGTATTCATAAAATAGAGGATTGGTGTAATGGTAGCATGACGGTCTCCAAAACCGTTCGTCAAGGTTCGAGTCCTTGATCCTCTGCCAAATTTAAAAGAAGCTTAACCTGTTATGGTTGGGCTTTTTTATTGCGTGTAAATTTTTCTGAATAAGAAATAGCCATTAAAAAGTAGATGTTTTATTTTATAACCAGTTGATTTAAAAAGGTCTTGCTAAAGCGTGGTTGGGTCGCTAATATAGCGAGCTATTGGGGGCGTGGCGAAATTGGTAGACGCACTGGATTTAGGTTCCAGCGCCGCGAGGTGTAAGAGTTCGAGTCTCTTCGCCCCCACCAAGTTTTAAAGCAAGATTAAAACTCTTGCTTTTTTTATGAAGCTAAAATGTTAGTATTCATAAAATAGAGGATTGGTGTAATGGTAGCATGACGGTCTCCAAAACCGTTCGTCAAGGTTCGAGTCCTTGATCCTCTGCCAAATTTGAAAGAAGCTCAACCTCTGGTTGGGCTTTTTTATTGCCTGTTTTTTTATGTGATTATAAAAATGACTGAGTAAATATGATGCTGTGATCATCTAATCCAGTGGTGTTATTGATTTTTAATAATGATTGACCAAGTTTTTGCTATAAAAAAAGCCAGTCGTGTGGACTGGCTTTTTTGTTTCTATAATTAGCGCAGGGTGGCTAAGTAGCGGCCAATGCGAGTAATGGCTTCTCTTAACTCATTTTCGGCAGGCAAGAACACCACGCGGAAATGGTCTGGTGTTGGCCAGTTAAACCCAGTGCCTTGTACTAAAAGCACTTTTTCTGCGCGTAATAAATCCAGCATGAGTTTTTCATCGTCCTGAATTGGGTAGATTTTGGGATCTAAGCGCGGGAAGCAATACATTGCGCCTTCAGGTTTCACACAGCTTACTCCGGGAATTTCATTGAGCATATTCCATGCAATATTACGTTGTTCGTATAAGCGACCATTCGGGCGAATTAAGTCATTAATGGATTGATAACCACCTAAAGCGGTTTGAATCGCGTATTGTGCTTGGTGATTGGCGCATAAACGCATCGAAGCTAGCATATCTAAGCCTTCGATGTAGTCCGTTGCGCGAGATTTATTGCCCGTAATTGCCATCCAGCCTGAACGATAACCTGCAATACGATAGGCTTTCGATAATCCATTGAATGAAATGCAGAGTTGATCGCCTGCTAAAGAGGCAAGTGCTACATGCTCGATGCCGTCATAAACAATTTTGTCGTAAATTTCATCGGCAAATAAAATCAGGTCGTATTTTTTCGCCAGTGCCACAATTTGCGCCAAAATATGTCGAGGATATACTGAGCCTGTTGGGTTGTTCGGGTTAATGACTACAATGCCGCGCGTTTGTGGTGTGATTTTGGCTTCCATGTCAGCAATATCTGGATACCAGCTATTTTCTTCATCGCATTTATAGTGAATTGCGGTACCACCCGATAAATTTACCGCAGCAGTCCAAAGCGGGTAGTCGGGCATTGGAACGAGCATTTCATCGCCATCGTCCAATAAGCCTTGCATCGACATAACAATTAGTTCAGAAACACCATTGCCAATGTACACGTCATTGACGTGCATGTTGAGAATGCCTTTTTGTTGGTAATACTGGCAAATGGCTTTACGCGCAGGGAAAATGCCGCGTGAATCGGTGTAGCCAATGGCATTGGGTAAGTTAAAGGCAACATCGTTAATAATTTCTTGAGGTGCTTCAAAGCCAAAAGGGGCAGGGTTGCCAATATTCAGCTTAATAATTTTGTGCCCTTGTTCTTCCATTTCATTGGCGGCGCGTAAAACTGGCCCGCGAATGTCGTAGCAAACATGCTCGAGTTTCGATGATTTTTTGATTTCACGTGGAATTTGGGGCGTGGTATTCATCTTATCGTTCTCTGAAGGCGTCGGGGTGGTTTTGGCGTAGCGATATAAGTAACTTTTAAATGTTTCGATACTGACCAAGTCAAGATTATGTTCTGTTTTAAGGAGTGTTACGATTTTTTCATGGGTAAAACCATTGTCTTGGTATTGCCTGATATTGGGTAGCAAATTCTTAAACAGCACACTTTTTTTCTGCGACATTTTTTTTGCCTAAGTCTAGATCGAGCTAAGATTATCACTATTGTTGCTTACTAAAAAGTATTTTTACATAAAATTGCTTTTTTATTTACCGTGAATTTGCTTTCTTTTTGCTTTTTAATTGGATTAATAATTTATGCTATAAGGGCTAGAAATTTGCTGACGAATCACGTAAATATGAAGACAGTCAACAGGAAGGAAGAATGAGGGACAATTTATGGCTAAAGTGAATAAAACAGATAGAGAGTGGCAAAGAGAATTATCAGCAGAAGAATATCGAATTACACGCCAAAAAGGAACCGAAGCGCCCTTTACGGGAAAATATTGGAATAGTCATCAGTCAGGAATTTATACTTGTCGTTGCTGCGGTACAGAATTGTTTGCTTCTGATGCAAAATATGACAGTGGCTGTGGTTGGCCCAGTTTTTTTAAGGCATTAAATAACACAGTTATTGAGGAGCACGAAGATTTATCTCATGGGATGGATCGTGTTGAAATTGTCTGTCATCAGTGCGATGCGCATTTAGGTCATGTTTTTGAAGATGGTCCGCAACCCACCGGTTTACGTTATTGCGTAAATTCGGCTTCATTAGAATTAAAAACACAACAAAAAAGTGATGAGGATACCTATCCATGACCAACATTTATCAGTTTGAAGCCGAGCGATTAGATGGAAAAATTCAGCCCATGGCGGAATATCAGGGTAAAGTATTATTGATTGTTAATACTGCCAGTAAATGTGGTTTTACACCGCAATTTGCAGGTTTGGAACAGTTATATCAAAAATATAAAGATCAAGGTTTGGTGGTGCTCGGGTTTCCGTGTAACCAGTTTGGTGGACAAGATCCCGCTGCCAATAATGAAATTGGCGCATTTTGTCAAAAAAATTATGGTGTTAGTTTTCCAATGTTTGCCAAGGTAAATGTGAAAGGTCCTGAAGCACATGCAATTTTTCGTCTGCTTTCGCACGAAGCCAAAGGTATTTTAGGTAGTCAGCGAATTAAGTGGAATTTTACCAAGTTTTTGGTTGGGCGTGATGGTGCGGTCTTGAATCGTTTTGCCCCGACAACCAAACCCGAAAATTTAGAGGCAGACATAGAATCTGCTTTAGGTATTTGATTTTCTTTTATGTTGATATTTGGCGTACTGTTATGGGTGATGGATGGATAAAACGGTTGAGTTTTGGCTAGATCCACGTATGCCTTATATTGAAACCCGCCGAGCATGTCAAAGTCGGGTTTGCTATCAATCACATAGCCATCCAACTTTTTCTATTGGTGCTATTGATGAGGGTGAGAGCACATTTAGTAGTTATTTCGCTCAAGCTCAAGTGATTCAAAAAGGCAGTCTTGTGGTGATTCCTGCTCATGTCGAGCATTCATGTAATCCACAAGCTGGGCAAGCGTGGAGCTATCAAATGCTCCACTTGGATGCCTCTTGGCTTAGTGTGTTGCTAGATGAATTGCAAGCAGAAAATATATTTGAAGCTATACCGCAATGGCAGCCTTATATTTTACAAAAGCCCGACTTGTATAAGTCCTTTTGTCAACTCAATCAGTTGTTGTTTGATTCATCAGCTTTAATTATAGAAAAAGAACAGGGGTTGATAGAATATTTAACCCAAATTCTTTTCCCTTATTTTCGGTGGCAACCAACTTTTAAGCCTAGATATGGACAAAGTGTATTTGAAAGATTAGTGGAACAATGTGTATCTGCTGAAACTTTTATTGGTTTGGATGATTTGGCGCAGAGTGTTGGGATGAGTCGCTATGCGGTCATTCGTCTTTTTAAGAAAAATATCGGGATAACACCGCATGCTTTTCAGCTTAATTTGAAGATCCAGCAAGCACGACAATTATTAAGACAAGGACAACACATTAGTCAAATTGCACATACATTAGGTTTTATTGATCAAAGTCATTTTCATAAAGTATTTAAACAATATGTGGCGGTAACACCTAAGCAATTCCAAGAGGGTTCTTTGCGCACTTTTATACAATAAAGGTTATGGCCTCGGATTTAAGCTTGCATCATATTTTTATGGTTGAGCTTTTAATGGAATTATTTATTGTGATCGCAATGACACACTTTTTAGCATTGTTATCACCAGGACCAGATTTTTTCTTATTGTTGATGACGATATTAAACAGTAATCGTGCTAACGCATTTTTGATTAATTGTGGAATTACGCTTGGTAATGCGCTGATTCTTTTCTGGCTTTTTGTTTTGTCTATATTTATTGGTAATACCCCCATTATTAATCGAATCTATAAGTAGAATATCCTAAGCCTTTATTATTGTTTAAAATTAGGTGGTCTACCATCAACTGACATATGTGGTCGTTCATGATTATAGAAGTATTGCCATGCTGTTGTATAGTTCTGAACGTCTTCAATATCTCGAAATAACTGCTGATTTAAACACTCATAACGTACTGTT
>NZ_VTDU01000022.1:0-40662 GCF_035615615.1 Acinetobacter sp. MD2(2019)
AATCTGAGCCATGATCAAACTCTTCAGTTAAAATCATTTTGCACTTTACTAAAAGTGCTAAATCTGGCTCATCAATTTTCTGACTTAAATTTCGCTCAAATAAACTTCGAGTAATTTAAACCAATCAATCAATGATAATTTATCGATGATCTGATCAGTAAAAATCCACACAAGTTGTTCTTATCAATTCTTTAATGATTTTTTACTGCTTCGTCAGCAGCAAAAACAGAAGAATTACATCAACTTATTTTCTAAGTTTAGATGCATCTCGTCGGTATGGGCTCATTATAGATAGATTTATCGCACATGCAAGCATTTTTGGTGCAAATTTTTCTGTATGCTCTATTTTTGTGCAAATATTTTTCATAAAAATAATTAAGCCCCTGTAATAAAACAATTTTTTAATTTAAGTTTCAATTCATCTTTTTAAATCTCTTATTTAATCAAGCCGATGACAGATCAGACCTACTATTATTTGCTGTCTTTTTTTTATTTTTTAACAATAAAGCACCTACAAAGCAGATCACTAAATAAAACTGTTTTAACGTGTTTGATTATTTAAATAAGATTGCCGAACAAACTGGCTTATTGTCTTCATGCCAACACTGCAATGGTTTTGATCTGAAGTTCTAGAATTTTACAGACTAGCCAATATATGGGCGCACATAAAGATGTATGCATAACACTAGAGAAATAGTCATGTATATAAAGAGAAGTATTAAAGTTGTATAAATCTATCTATAAGTCTTATTAGCCCTGTCGATCTAATTCTATTGTTTTGCTTCTTATAAGTGTGTTGCTTATTTTTTGTTCCACGTGAAACTATTTAAAAAAAAGAGCAATTGAAGAAGACTTCTTCAATTGCTCTTTTTTATATTATTGCACTTCTGATGCAGCAGACGTTGTTGCTTGGTCATCAGATGCAGCAGTCGTTACTGCTGTTGTGTTTTGTTCAGATGCAGCACTTTGCTCAACTGGTGTAGTTGTAGGCGCTTGTTGTGCTTCATGTGAAGTACAACCTACAGCCATAAATGTAAAACCACCAAGTACTGCAGATAAAATCGCAAGTTTTTTCATGATCACTCTCTCACTCAAAATAAAAGTCTAAAAAGCTCTTTGCAAAGCGTGTGCTCATCTTTACGAATCTGATCGCATAGAAATATGATGTTTTTTCAGTGTTTTTTTTACCATTCGCATTGGTTTGATGTGTTTTTTGTTGCAAATAACTCGGTTTCAATTTTTTAAAAAACTATATATTTCAATTTTTTCAATGAATTAAGATAAATGTGATGACTATTTAATCGATTGCCTTTTACTTAACTCAAAGAGTTTTTACCTAATTAAACAAAAGCAAACTAGCAACAACGTGTTATTTATAATTAATTTATAATATTGTATATTGATTGTAATAAATTCAATTTATTATTTTGATTTAAATCACATTTTATCATATTTACGCCAATTTCGATAGCACGATCATCAATTTTTAAAATACGAAAAATGGTCGTGTATTGCTGCGATCATTTAATGCTGTTTTTTTAAGAGAATGATTCAACTACTCTTCACGTTCAAAGACCTCCTCTTGTTATTTTTAGCAAAAACACGCGCTTTTATGGATTGAAAAAGCACTGTTCTGCACAGATATGCCGTTTTTAGATATTTAGATGGTTGATTTTTTATAAACTGCCCATATCTTTTATCACAAGTCATAAAAACCTATTTTCATGGCAGTTTTAAGTATGCGTAGTGCCTACGAACGCCAAAGGACTGTACATGTTAAAAAGCTTATTTAAACGGAGAGCATCAATGGCACATGAGCAAACTCAAGACATTCAAAATGAGCAACTCACTGATCAAACTGAAGGTGTAGAGCAGGCAAATGAGCTGAGCGTTGAAGATTTAACTGCGCAAATTACCAAACTTGAAGAAAGCTTAAAGCTTGAAAAAGCGCGTACTGCCAATGCAGTGTATGAAGCGCAAAAAAGCGTTGAGCGTATTCAACGTGAATCTGAAAAGCATAAAGATACGGTATTAGAAAAATTTGCCAAACAGTTACTCGATTCTGTTGATAACTTAGAACGTGCCATTCAAGCCGCGGGTGATGAAGAAACACCTGTACTTGAAGGCATTCGTTTAACCTTAAAATCGCTTCTTAGCACCTTAGAAAAATTTGGTGTGACGGAGGCCGATACACAAAATGGCTTTAATGCCGATTTACACCAAGCGGTTGGCATTGATCCAAACGCAAAAGCCAACGAAATTGGCACCGTTTTACAAAAAGGTTATAGCTTAAATGGTCGTCTACTCCGCCCTGCAATGGTGATGGTCGGTCAGTAAAGCATTATTTTTGAGCGCTTTTGAAAAATTTTTTCTTGAAATTACTTGAAATATCTTCAACGGCTCTCATATCGAATAACAAGCGAAACATTGCACCAAATTTTGAGGAATATAAAGAATGGCTAAAATCATTGGTATTGACTTAGGTACAACCAACTCATGTGTTGCGGTACTTGAAGGCGACAAAGTTAAAGTTATCGAAAATGCTGAAGGCGCACGTACTACGCCATCCATTATTGCCTATAAAGATGGCGAAATTTTGGTAGGTCAATCTGCGAAGCGTCAAGCAGTCACCAATCCTAAAAACACATTATTCGCGATCAAGCGTTTAATTGGTCGTAAGTATCAAGATCAAGCGGTACAAAAAGACATCGGTCTTGTGCCTTACAAAATCATCAAAGCAGACAATGGCGATGCTTGGGTCGATGTAAACGACAAGAAATTGGCACCACAACAAATCTCTGCTGAAATCTTGAAAAAGATGAAGAAAACGGCAGAAGATTATTTAGGTGAAACCGTCACTGAAGCGGTCATTACTGTTCCAGCTTACTTTAACGATGCACAGCGTCAAGCAACTAAAGATGCAGGTAAAATTGCAGGTCTTGATGTTAAACGTATCATTAACGAACCAACGGCTGCTGCCCTTGCGTTTGGTATGGACAAAAAAGAAGGCGACCGTAAAGTTGCAGTTTACGATTTAGGTGGTGGTACATTTGACGTATCAATCATTGAAATCGCAGATCTTGATGGCGACCAACAAATCGAAGTATTGTCTACCAACGGTGATACTTTCCTTGGTGGTGAAGACTTTGACAACGCTTTAATTGAGTACTTGGTTGAAGAGTTCAAAAAAGAGCAAAACTTCAACTTAAAACAAGATCCTTTAGCGTTACAACGTTTAAAAGAAGCGGCTGAAAAAGCGAAGATTGAGTTGTCATCTTCAAATGCCACTGAAATTAACTTGCCATACATCACGGCTGATGCGACTGGTCCTAAACATTTAGTGATCAACGTGACGCGTGCGAAACTTGAAGGTTTAGTTGCAGATTTAGTTGCACGTACCATTGAGCCTTGCCGTATTGCGCTGAAAGATGCGGGTCTTTCAACAAGCGACATCTCTGACGTAATCTTGGTGGGTGGTCAGTCACGTATGCCAATGGTTCAACAAAAAGTTCAAGAATTTTTTGGCAAAGAACCACGTAAAGACGTGAACCCTGATGAAGCAGTGGCGATTGGTGCTGCCATTCAAGGTGCGGTATTGTCTGGCGACAAAACTGACGTGCTTTTATTAGACGTTACCCCATTAACATTGGGTATCGAAACGATGGGTGGCGTGTTAACTGCAATTATTGAGAAAAACACCACGATTCCTGCGAAGAAATCTCAAGTGTTCTCAACTGCTGCGGATAACCAACCTGCGGTCGACATTTCGGTGTTCCAAGGTGAGCGTAAAATGGCACAACAAAACAAATTGTTGGGCAATTTCCAGTTGGGCGATATCCCTCCTGCGCCACGTGGTGTGCCACAAATTGAAGTATCGTTCGACATCAACGCGGATGGTATCTTAAAAGTATCTGCTAAAGATAAGAGCACAGGCAAAGAGCAATCGATCCAGATTAAAGCAAACTCTGGTTTGTCTGATGCTGAAATCGAAGCGATGATTAAAGATGCTGAAGCAAATGCTGAAGAAGATCGTAAATTTGAAGAGTTAGCAAAAGCACGTAACGAAGCGGATGCATTGGTGTCTAGCTCACAAAAAGCGGTTAAAGATTTAGGTGAGCAAGTGACTGCAGACGAAAAAACTGCGGTTGAAACTGCGGTTGCTGAGCTTGAAACTGCAACCAAAGAAAATGATGTTGAAGACATCAAAGCGAAAACTGAAGCGCTTCAAAACATCATTATGCCAATTACGCAACGTGCCTATGAAGCTACTCAAGCTCAAGGCGGTGCTGAAGGCTTCGATCCGAACCAATTCGGTGGTGATGCAGGTCAACAAAAAGCGGACGATGGCGTTGTCGATGCTGAGTTCACTGAAGTGAAAGATGACAAAAAATAAGTTGTCAGCTTGAATAAAAAAACCGCTCATTTTTGAGCGGTTTTTTTGTTTGAGTGACTTAGGTCTTCTGACATATTGCATGGCTGTGTTGTATAAACACTCCATAACCCTATGAGATTCAAAGTTTTGACCCACTATGAATCTAAAATTAAAATTATTAAAATCAATTATTTATATAGTTATGTAACACAGCATTATTCGTATTGGAATCTACTTTCAAATAACATTGTGACCACTAAAATGTTGCCAAATACCGTAAAATCATAAATCCGCTAAAGCAACTGATAAAAATACAGATCGTCATCGTAAACACATAGCTATACATCCAATTTTTAAGTAACTGTCTTGCTAAAGATGATTCGCTATCCGATTGTTTTAGCAATTTAAACCCAAGAAAAAGCAAACCACTGAACAGAGTAAAAATACACAGGCATAGCATGCTAAGGCACAGAATATAGAGTCGAGCACTTGTAGTGATCGCGGAAATCGATTGATAAATCCAAACTTGTCTATGGAAAGGTAGAAATATAATGAATAGCAGAATGATTGCGATTAAATCTAAAAAGATATAAAGAATTTTTTGTCCCCGAGGTGTGTTAACTTCGGGTAAGGCTGGGGCTTTCACTGACATCCACTGAGGCATCTCTTGAGTACGGTGACGAGTGAACCAAAACCAGCGCGCTTGAGCGCGATGAATGACTGGGAACATTAAAAAAATAAAAATTGATAGGATAATATGAATGCTTTGTTCAAATGTAATGCTGACTGCAAAATTCCGATTTAAGATCAATAATATCGCAATGCTTGCGCATAGCAAAAGAAAAACCAAACCACCAATAAGCAAAAATAATTTAAGTACTTTTTTTAGGTCTTGACGATTTATTGGTTTTTTCATAGAAAATCTCCTTAGGTATAAGTTTAGCCAATTTTCTATTTTTAAACTCGTTTAATTTGTGGGAGGATTATCCTTTACTTTTTATTGGCATTTTCACAACGATTGGTGGAGTTGTTTTAAGTTTATTTATCGAAAAAATAATACATTGCAAACAAGCATTTTGATCATGACACATCAACATTAACGGACAAATAAAATATGAGAATCTTTGAGAAATTGACGCCTTTTTTCGTAATCGGAATAGTTTTGCTCATTGGTTGTATATTTTTCGGAACCAGTGCTTCTGCATCAGATGCGATGGCGGGAATCTATTTAATATTTGCCATTATCCCTATTTCGGTCATCATGACCATAGACAGAGTTTTCGTTTGGAAACTGGGCAGAAAAAAAGTAAATAAAATACAGTTTTATATTATTGGAAGTTTCCTTTTAATTTTTATACTCAACTGGGTCAGACTACACATGGAATAAAAAATGAATAAATTGCTTTTATTATTTCCAATACTCCTACTCTGCATATTTACGACTATTGGTTGTGTTGGGCTTTATTTTGCAATTCAATATCCCGAGAATGTTCCGTTTTATGCTTGGATTATCCTTTTAATATTTGCCATTTTACCACTCATCATCCTATATGGTTTGTTTTTTGGATTTCCCGTTTCTGAAAAACAATGGCAAGAACAAGAAAAAATACGAAAAAAACTATCCTTTGATGAAAATGGAATGACCATTGAAATGCCTTTATTTGATAAAAGCTGTTTCATTGATTGGCAGTCTATTCAGAAAATTATTTATTATAATTACGTTGTTTCAAGTGATTTTACAGAGCATTATCAAGGATTTAAATTTTACTTAAACACAGTTCCCACATACACAAAACACCAAAAGCAGTGGTGGTTGAATAGACTATTTCCTAAAGATTCATCAAGCAAAATGATTGATATTCATGAAAGGCTATCAAGAACTGCCTAAAATGCTCGAAACCTACCTAAAATGCGATGCGAATATAGATTTTAAAACACCATTAAAAGGCACATTAATCTCCAGCCAAACACATAAAAATACAAAGACTGAAACATGGAAACCTAGTAATAATGAGCATGAAAAACTGATATTCCAGAAATAACCAAATGCGATCAACAGGCAGTTTGGTATGGCCGTGGAAATAGAAAATAATTTTCATCTTTTGCGAATGTTGAATCGCACGACATCTTTGACATCATTCAGGCGATGTTTAAGTCCAATCGTACATACACAATATTCGCCTGTAATTCCTGTTCAATACAATTGGATGATAATGTTGTAGATGCTGATTTCACTGAAGTGAAAGATGATAAAAAATAATTTGTTAGATTAAAAAACCGCTCATTTTTGAACGATTTTTATTGTAAAAATATAGATAAATTTAAATTTTTCCCAAAAAAATCTTATATGATAATACGATCAAAGTACGTTCAATAATTCAATATGTCAAAATTAGAAGTAAAACCAGAAAACCACAAAATATTTATTTTTAAAAGTATTTTTGAGTTTGATTCAGCAAAACAGCAAGCTGAAAAGAAAAAACTAAATGCTTTTGGATTAATGGCAAAGCTAAATCCATTAAAACGTCCAACAGATGATAATGTGACTTTAAAAAACCACATGTTCCGATATGAGCCATTTTGGTTTGTTTCAAGTTTACGCTCACTCGATTTCACATGTTTAAATACTTATCAGGTTCCTGTGAGTAATCCCTATACCACGACAGTCATGCTGAAATCAGATTCAGAAATACCAATACAGTATCCAGTAACCCGTCAACAAGACAAATTAAGAATAGATATTCAAGTTGTTGAGCGTTGTCATCGTACTATTGAATACTCAAATTATTTTGATGGATTAAATCGCGATGTAAAAACACATCAACTCGAAAATTACGTCAAAAAATTTAGTACCACAGAAGTTGAAAAGGTAGAAATAGACAATCCTTTACAACCACTTTTGTCTTTAGATTCACTTACGACTAAAGTTCGTGCCGAATTACAAAATCAAATGATTACCGCATCCTCAATTCATGATGATCATGAAGAAATCACTGCGCTACATTTGTACTTTCGTCCAGTTTATGCTTTTGAATATCGTTGGGGAGATAAAATTGGCATCTTAGAAGTGGATGGATTGACAGGTGAAATTGTTGAGAATGGTAACTGGTTTAAAGACACCTTCGATAAAACCTTCACCAGAGAAAATCTAATTGAATTAAGCGCAGAGCTTGCCAGCACCGTTGTACCTGGTGGGGGAACTGTACTTAAGATTGCCTCTAAAGCCATCAAAATTTAATACATTATACTTAGGTTATAGTTTCTTTAATAAAACATAGCCTCAAAAGCATATTCATCTGTTTTCTCAAGATAACTCGTAGATTATCTGTGATTGATTGCAACAATTTAATTTGTATGATGATTTAATCAAGGCAGATATTTATGGATCATTTTACACAATTACATATAACTGCCCTAGATCTGCTAAATGCAAGTCAACAGATACGGCTTAACGCAAATATTTCCGTTTTACAATCTACATACGGCAAAATCTTCTAAGCCATCGAATTTCATCAACTAAACATGTTATTGTGATCAAATAACCGTCCAATCATTAATGGAGATTCGCGTGAGTTACTATCATATTATTCTTGAAGTAAACGACCATATCAGCACCATTGAAGAAACCCGCGATATCGAACTGTTTAATATTGAAGAATTAACACCCTCTTTACATGCGATTCTACTGCCCTACTTCAATAAGCAAATGATTGAATTAGATGATGAAAATATTGAGTTTGCAGATATTTTACACCTAGAAATTAAACAAACCCTTTTACCGATAGAGCAACTCATTCAAGAAGAACAACAAGAGCTTCCAAGCGACACAGATGTCACCATTACCGCTTACGAAATCTTTAATGACCGCGATTTAAGCCAAGACGTCACGGCTGTGATTTTCGATCTATTAGAAGCAGTAAAAATAGACCATTCAGAGGTCTAAAAAAATCCGAAGGAACGCTATTCCTTCGGATTTTTAATGTTATGGCAATATTTGACGGGCTTGTTCATTACGAAAAGCACGTAAAATTTGTTGTCCTGCCCGCCCTGTTGGGCTTAATCCCAAACGCGCCTGCTCTTTTTGAATGGCTTCTCGGGTTTTATCACCAATTAAACCGTCGGCTTCGCCAATGTTATACCCACGTTTTAAGAGATAATTTTGGATTTCACGGCGCTCGGCGCGCGATGTTCCAGCATCATCGGTAGGCCACGGGGTTACAAAAGCGGCTCCTCCTTGCAAACGGTCGGATAAATGAGCAATGGCCAAGCCATAACTTTCCGCGGCGTTGTAGCTATAAATTGCATCAAAGTTTTTAAAGACTAAAAATGCGGGGCCGCTTGCGCCTGCAGGCGTCATTAAACCTGCGGGAGTCGAATCAGATAAATTGTCTTGCACTAAGGCCGAGCCATCTACACGCGTTACACCTTTAGCCAACCAATACGACAACGGTTTTTTATTACGGCGACTTTCACCTGCAATGGACATCCCTTGTGGAATTTTGACCTCAAAGCCCCATGGCATGCCCGTTTGCCAGCCGGCTTTTTTTAAGAAATTGGCAGTTGAAGCCAATGCATCTGGCACACTAGACACCAAATCACGGCGGCCATCGCCATCAAAATCGACCGCTAATCGTTCATAAGTCGATGGCATGAATTGCGTATGCCCAAATGCACCCGCCCACGAGCCTTTTAATTGCTCTTCGCGTAAATCGCCACGCTGTAAAATTCGCATGGTGGCAAAAAACTCTCCACGGAAATAACTCTGGCGACGCCCTTCACAACTTAGTGTGCCTAAGGCTTGCAGCAACGGATATTTACCCGAAATACCGCCATAATTACTCTCGACACCCCACACCGCCACAATGGTTGCTGCAGGCACGCCATAGGCTTGCGAAGCACGATTTAACACATCACGATATTGGGCCATTTTTTGCTGACCATCAGCAACACGCTCATCATCGACCAAACCAGACAAATAATCCCAAATTGGTGTGGAAAATTCAGGCTGGTAATTGAGCTTATCAATGACAGAATAATCTGGTGTCAGGTTTTGGGTATAACGATCGTAGGTCGTGGCACTAACACCAGCAGAAATTGCCTGCGAACGTAAATTTGCTAAACAGCTCTGAAATGGATCATTCGCCGCTAAAGTTGTATTCGGGCTTGTTGTGGTGACTGGCACTTCATTCACCAGTAATTCAGCCTGTGCATGCAGTGCAAAAAATAAAGTCGTACTAACAAAAATTGAAGAATATCGCATATGAGATGTTGACCATTTTTTTGAATTTAAATTTATAGATCTACCTTAGCATTTTCCTGTTTTATTGACGATGCAAAATGAATTCAAAATTTGTTACGCACTTTGAATTCATTTTTTAACGCAATGATATTTTTAAATTCAAATAACCCACAAAAGTTTAAATTCATAATTGCAAAACCAAGTTATCCACATGTGGGTAATTTAAACATGGTAAAAACTTTTAAATTTATTCTTTAAAGGCGTTTTAAATTCAAAGCTATTTTTTAAATTTAAAAATAACTACTATTAAATAATTTAAGTTATCCACAGCACAACGATGCTTATTTTGAAATTTTAGTGGCACTTTGCTGGTTAAAATTATTCATTTTCTTTAATTTTTGGCGATTTTGGATGCATTTGAAATGCAATCTTTGTACATCAATAAGATAATTACACAAGATTTTCAACACAACCCTCAATAGTTGTTTTTAAATTTAAATCCGCAAATCATTGTCGATTCAATCAAAGGGCGCATATGCTGCCCAATTTCAAGCAATAAAAAAAGCGATCCACTCGGTGATCGCTTTTTTTACAACAAAATAGGTTTAGATGGTCATATCTTGAGTTAACGCCAACGGCTCTGGCAAAATTTTTGCCAACTGACGGCATAACTCGCTTAAATCGTCCTGATTCAGCGGCATTAGGGTAATATGACCCAACTTACGACCTTCACGCTCGGTTTTATTATATAAGTGCAAATGTGCGCCATTTAAGGCTAAAACATCATCAGTTTTCGGATGTTTGCCAATAATATTCACCATGACCGTTGGGCGCACCACATCGGTTGAACCTAAAGGCAAGCCTGCAACAGCACGAATATGGTTTTCAAATTGCGAACACACCGCGCCTTCAATCGACCAATGCCCAGAATTATGCACACGTGGCGCCATTTCGTTGGCAAACAAACCTTGTTCAGTCACAAACAATTCAAGCGTCAGCACGCCAATATAATCGAGGTGATTGAGCAGGCGAGTGATGTATTCTTGCGCCACAGGCTGTAACTCTTCGCTCTGTGGAGCAGGAACAATGGAATGCGACAAAATACCATGATGATGATGGTTTTCCGCCAACGGCCATGTTTTCACATCGCCATTTTGGCCACGCACCGCAATAATCGACACTTCGCGCGAAAAATTAACAAAACTTTCTGCAATTAATGACTTGGCAGGGCCAAGTTCCGCCCAAGCTTGTTCAATTTGACTGGCTTCACGCAGCACGAATTGACCTTTGCCATCGTAACCGCCGGTTGCGGTTTTTAACACAATGGGCAAGCCCAGTTCAGCCACAGCTTGGGTTAATGATTCAAGGCTGTCTACCGCTTTAAACGGCGCAACTGGAATCTGCAGTTCATTAAATAGTGTTTTTTCGGATAAGCGGTTTTGCGCAATAGCCAGTGCTTGACGAGGTGGATGAATCGCCTTGCTTTGGCTTAAAACATCGACATCGGCCAAAGGCGTATTTTCAAATTCAAGGCTAAATACATCGGCACTTTGAATGAAATTGCTTAAAGCTTGCGAATCTTGTGTCGAAAAAACCTGACCCAACACAGCAGCAGGGCAATCGGTATTCGATTCAAAAAAGGTGCATTGAAGATTCAGCGGCAATGCGGCTTGCGCCATCATACGACCCAACTGACCACCACCAAAAATTCCAATTGTATTGATTTGTTTGCTCATTATGCTTTTACTCAGCAGCGCAGCGTGTCACGCTCAGTGATTAAGCGCTATTACCTGCCTTGCTTTTCCTCACCCTTGACCTGGAATATTATTGCTTGCGACTTTATCGGTTTGTGCAGCACGAAAATCTGCCACATTTTTGGCAATATCAGCACGCGTCAAACCTAGAATTTGCGCAGCCATAATTGCGGCATTGGTTGCACCGGCAGGGCCAATCGCTAAAGTGCCCACGGCAATTCCAGCCGGCATTTGCACAATTGATAGCAGTGAATCGACACCATTTAAAATTGAAGATTTCACCGGAACCCCCAGCACAGGTAAATCCGTTTTTGCCGCACACATGCCCGGTAAATGCGCTGCGCCACCTGCACCGGCAATAATCACCTGAATTCCACGTTCGCGCGCAGTTTCTGCATATTCAAATAAACGATCTGGGGTACGATGTGCCGATACCACTTCAGCCTCAAAAGCAACGCCAAGTTGTTTGAGCATATTTGCAGTATGTTCGAGTGTTGCCCAATCAGATTGAGAACCCATAATAATGCCAACTAAGGGTTGAGCGTCTGTAGCAGCGACCGTATTCATTGATATTTCCAAAATATTCGTAAATTAATGGATCTCGCCAAGCAAAGAAAAGCTTTGGGCAGGGGTTAGAGGGCACAGTATAGCTTGTTTTTTCATCCTCACCAAAACAAAACACGGGCTTTAAAGCTCAGGGTTACATGCTTTTCATCCACCACTAAACCAAAAAACATCGCGTTTGATACTTATTGGCTTCTAAAAACAAAATAAACACAGCCAAATAAACAACAAGCAGCCCACAAATAATCGAGTTTTAACGGTTGTTTAAACATAAAAATTAAAAAGGGCACAAATACAATTAACGTCATGACTTCTTGGGTAATTTTCATTTCGCCCATACTCCAGCCCTGTGCTGCGAATAAGCGTGTGGCTGGAATCATAAAACTGTATTCAAATAACGCGATCACCCAGCCAAATAAAACCGCTTGCCATAGCGGTGCATTATGTAAAAATTTTAAATGCCCATACCATGCTAAGGTCATAAAACAATTAGAAATAACCAATAAAATAAACGGGAAAAATGTTGGCATATTCAACTCAACTTCAAATGGGGCAAATATAAGTGTGACTCATGACTGAATATACATATCACAGAGTAATCTGCTGATCATCACGCAACGTTTTATTGTGTTGGATTTTATCGGCTTTCTCACATTTTGTGACTATCTTTTCAAATACAGCCTTGTTATCGTTGCTCACAATTTTAAATGTTTTCTGACAACAACAGCAAATAAAAACCATGCTGTGTCAATTCAAGTGGAGTAGGCGAGTTATGCATCTGCATATTTTAGGTATTTGTGGCACGTTTATGGGCTCTTTGGCACTGTTAGCGCGCGATTTAGGACATACCGTAACCGGTTCCGATGCCAATGTGTATCCACCCATGTCGACCCAACTTGAAAATGCAGGCATTACCTTAATGCAAGGCTACGACCGCAGCCATTTACAGCCGCATCCCGATTTAGTCATTGTCGGCAATGCCATGAAACGTGGCATTGATGCGATTGAATATATGCTCAATGCCGGTTTGCCTTATATTTCAGGCCCACAATTTTTAGCAGACCATGTTTTACAAGGCAAGCATGTGCTTGGGGTTGCAGGTACACATGGTAAAACCACCACCACCACCATGTTAGCGTGGGTACTTGATCAGGCGGGATTAAATCCGGGCTTTTTAATTGGCGGTGTCCCACTCGGTTTTAGCGAAAGTGCTCGACTCGGTGGCGGTGAATATTTTGTGGTCGAAGCAGACGAATACGATTCGGCATTTTTTGATAAGCGTTCTAAGTTTGTGCATTATCATCCAAAAACCGCAATTTTAAATAACCTTGAATTTGACCATGCCGATATTTTCGATGATTTAGCCGCAATTGAAAAACAATTTCATCATTTAGTCCGTACTATTCCAAGTGAAGGGCGAATTATCGCACCGATTACCGAAACCAATATCGACACGGTTTTAGCCATGGGCTGTTGGACACCTGTGGTGCGTACGAGTCTTGACATCCATCCAAGCGCCGAATTGTCTGCGGAACTGATTCATCAGGATGGTAGTCATTTTAAGGTTCTGCAACATGGCACGGTGAAAGCTGAAGTACACTGGACGATGACAGGGCAGCATAGTGTTGCTAATGCCTTAGCCACGATTGCCGCAGCCGAACATGTAGGTGTTAGCATCGAACAAGCGTGTACAGCATTGTCAAATTTTGGTGGAGTAAAACGCCGGATGGAATTGCTCGGCACACCACGCGGCATTGAAGTCTATGACGATTTTGCCCATCACCCAACCGCAATTGAAACCACCCTTGACGGCGCACGCAAGCGCTTAGGTGAGCGTAAACTTTGGGCGATTATTGAACCACGCTCGAATACCATGCGCATGGGCAGCCATAAAGATGGACTGGCGCATTCAGCGCGTTTAGCCGATGAAGTGATTTGGTATCAACCTGAAGGGCTAGATTGGGATTTACAACCGGTGATTGCCGCATCAAGCAATCATGCACAAGTCAGTCGCTCACTCGATGAGATTATTGCCCGAATTACCACAGAAGCAGGTGAGGGCGATGCTGTAGTGATTATGTCGAATGGTGGTTTTGGTGGTTTACATCAAAAACTCATTTCAGCCTTAAGCGCTTAATTTGTCATTTAAACGGGGATGTGCAAAATCGGATGGCTATCCCCTTAAACACCCAAGCCAATTGGCTTTTTTTTAAGCAAACATTACAAAACTGTCATCATTTGCAAACCGACAGCAGCGGGTTTTCTTTATCATAGCGGCTTCATCTATTGCACAATGGAATAAAAATGTCGCTTGAAACAGTCAACCTCGCTTTGTTTAGCGCCATCAATGCCTCTGCAACGGCCAAACCTTTCGTGGTTCATCTCGCCATTTTTATTGCCAATGACGTGCTTTATATTTTACTCGCGCTGCTACTTTTTTTATGGTGCTATGGTGATTTACAACTTAAAGAACGCGCGTTAAAAGCCGTTGTGTTGACTGGAATCGCCCTGTTGCTGGGCTATGTGATTTCATTGATTTATCCGCATTCGCGTCCTTTTGTTTTGCATGTTGGGCGCACGCTTATTGAACACAAAGCTACCGCATCATTCCCAAGTAATCATATGCTGATTTTTAGCACCATTGCATTGTCTTATTATTTTTCAGCACGAAAATGTATTGGTAGCATTTTATTCGCGTTGGCCGCTGCCGTGGCTTGGTCGCGTGTTTATTTGGGCGTTCATTTCCCATTAGATATGTTGGGCGGGTTGATTGTGGCAGTATTGGTTAATATTGCAGGATATTATGCATGGCAACGTTATGGACAAATGTGTCTACAGCTTGCACTTCGAATCTATCAATGGGTTGCAAAACCGTTATTACAGCGCGGTTTAATCAAATAAAAGCGCAGATGTATATGAGTTGCAGTTTAGAATAATCTATGGCATGCTAAGGCAATATTTGGATGGTTTTCATCCAAAACACAATTTAGTTTGACAAGGGGAGTAGCCTCCTCCAAGCGCCAAGAGAATTTCTCAACGCGTGTCAGATATCGTCAATACACTTTGCAAAAAGTCGGTATCTGAGCATTGGATTGATCCAATGTAGGCAAGACCTTGATCATGTTGACACAGATGTTTTATTTCATCTGGCAACTGGTCGAGGTTTTTTTTATGGCCGTTTGCTAGATTTGGAGAACGCGATGAACTCTATTGGTAATCCTTGGCTGTATTTGGTGTTCTTTGGCATTGTTTTTATTATGCTATTGATCGATTTTTTAGGCTTTAAACAAAAAAAAGCAGCTGAAGTTCCACTTAAACAAGCGGCGTACTGGAGCATCGCTTGGGTGAGCGTTGCAATGCTCTTTGCCGCAGGTTTATGGTTTTATTTGCAACAAACAGCCAGTCTTGCACTCGCCAATCAAAAAACCATGGAATACCTAGCAGGTTATTTCTTAGAAAAATCTTTAGCGATTGATAACGTTTTTGTCTGGCTGATGATTTTTGCCGCTTTTTCTATTCCAGCGGCATTACAGCGTAAAATTTTGCTGTACGGCGTGCTTGGTGCAATTGTTTTACGTACCATTTTCATCTTTATTGGTGCATGGTTTGTGCAAGAATTCGCATGGATTTTATATATTTTTGGCGCGTTTTTGGTTTACACCGGCTTTAAATTCCTTAAAGGCCAAGAAGATGAAAATCCAAATATCGAAGACATGAAAATTTTAAAATGGCTACGCCGACATATGCGCATTACGCAAAATTTCCATGGTGAACACTTTTTTATTCGACAAAATGGCTTACTGTGGGCAACGCCGTTATTTGTGGTGCTGCTCTTGGTCGAATTTTCAGATGTCATTTTCGCTGTCGATTCTATTCCTGCCATTTTTGCGGTTACCACCGACCCATTTATTGTGTTAACTGCAAATTTAATGGCGATTTTAGGTTTACGCGCGATGTTCTTTTTATTGGCAGGTGCTGCATCTAAACTGCATTATTTGCCTTATGGCTTAGGCATTATCTTGTTATTCATTGGCTTTAAAATGTTAATGTTAGATGTGTTTCATATGCCAATTTGGATATCGCTCGGCTTTATTGTCGTGGTTTTAGCCATTACAGCTTGGCTGTCTATCCGTCATAATAAGCAACAAAATTTAGGTTAAAATCCTAAATTGAACAGCCTTTTATCTAAAAAATAAAAGGCTGAACTGATCTCTTGCATCATGCTTTACAGCTTTTCT
The DNA here is from genome assembly GCF_035615615.1 of Acinetobacter sp. MD2(2019). Taxonomy (NCBI): domain Bacteria; kingdom Pseudomonadati; phylum Pseudomonadota; class Gammaproteobacteria; order Moraxellales; family Moraxellaceae; genus Acinetobacter; species Acinetobacter sp. MD2(2019). The sequence goes on from NZ_VTDU01000022.1 coordinate 16,168, forward strand.
TTTTCGCCCATAGCGAGAATGAACAGGGGATTGATGCAAGACATCTAATGTATAAAACAAAATACACTCGAAGAGAAAAAATGCGTTCTAAAAAAGTAACTCTGGCACTGGTTCCATTGCTTTTGGTTGCCTGTAGCCGGCAAGATCGTTTGGTTCAAGATGTCTATAATAATCAATATGACTGCCAAAATGATTGGAATAATGAGTTGTGTGAAACTGAATCTAGTAGTAGCAGTGGGGGACATGCATCGAGCAGGCCACATTTTGTGGGGCCTTATTATTATCTCAATAATCGCGAAGTACAATTTCAAGGCAGTACCTTACGCCCCAAACAAAATTTAAGCCTAAGACAAAGTATTATTTCGGCCACAGCCAAAAGCCATACTTCATCTAGCCCGATTCGTGGTGGTTTTGGCCGTAGCGGTTTTTCTTTTGGTGGTTAAACACTTATTTCTTCAATTTAAAAAGATCTTTAATGAAACGCAAAATATTTACGCCGCGCCCCGATTGGCAAATTGAACATCATAATATTGGCTTTGATTATTTTAACTTACCTTCAGCAGACGGCTCGATTTATTGGTCTGAAGGTATGGCCTATGAATTTACGCTACAACAAATTGAACAACTTGAAGATGCGGCCAATGAACTGCATCAAATGTGCTTGCATGTGGTGGGCGATTTAATTTTACGGGGCAATTATCCCGATTATTTTCAACTTCCAAACGCGGCAATTCCGCATATTGAACAATCTTGGCGAGAAAATTCCGCCATGCTGTATGGGCGTTTCGACTTCGCCTATAACGGCAGCCAAATTAAAATGCTCGAATACAATGCAGATACCCCAACAGGGCTACTCGAAGCATCCGTGGCACAATGGTTGTGGATTGAACAAGTGTCGGGCATTGCCAATCGAGACCAATTTAATAGTATCCATGAAGATTTAATCAAACGCTGGAAAACCATTTTACCACGTGGCAGCCATTTACATTTTGCCGCTTGCCAAGAAGCAGGACGAGAAGATTGGGGCAATTTAGAATATCTCATGGATACAGCTTATCAAGCGAATTTACAAGTTTCTGAATTGTCGATGGAAAATATTGGTTGGGATGGCAACAACTTTGTCGATTTAAAACAGCGCCCCATTCAAAACCTGTTTAAATTGTATCCGTGGGAATGGATTTTTGAAGAAGCCTTTGCGGCTCATCTTAGCCCACGCACACAATGGATTGAACCCTGTTGGAAGATGTTACTGTCCAATAAAGCCATTTTGGTTGAGCTATGGAAACGCTATCCCCAGCATCCCTTATTGCTTGAAACCCATGCGTTCGACCCACAGCAACAGCCGCGAACAGGGAAGTGGGTTAAAAAGCCGATTTTAGCCCGTGAAGGCGCGAATATTCATCTGCTCGAAAATGGTCAAGATATGGGAGCCGCTTCAGGCAGTTTTTATTTTGATGACTATGATAAATCGGGTTATGTGGTGCAAAAATGGGTGGATACGCCACTCTTTGCCGGTCAACTGCCTACATTAGGTTTATGGATGGTCGGACATCACTGTGCAGGCTTATCCATTCGTGAAGATTGTTACGACATTATTGGCAATGATGCTCACTTTGCCGCACATTATTTTGTCGAATAAGCCGCTTTTAAGTTAGATGCTGGCATCTTTAACGCGCTGCATATACCGGCTTAAACGGGTAAAGAACAGCAGTTGTAATGCCAGTGTAAACGCTGAAATACACCACTCATAAAATAAATCAAACGCGGTATTGGCCAAATTAAAGTATTGATAAATTCCCAATAAAATACCACCAAATGCAATGCCTGCAACGGTGGTTTGCATTAAAATAGGGAAAGACAATGCCGTGACACGATTTAAAAAGGCGCGACCTTCGTCCCCCCCATTGGCTTGATAAACACGTTGAATTCCCCAAAGCATCATCAATAAAGTCAATGCGGCTTCAACACCAATCACGCGAACATCCATATACGGTGAGTACATCCCATAATAATAAACCGCACTTACAACCACCGCAGCGGCAAGATAATAGTTTTTATAGTCACGTTTGGTGAGTGTCTGCTGCACCAGCGCATGCGCCAAAGCCTTCGTATTCCAAAAATACATATTGCTTACTCTTATTTGCTTTTCATTAATTACGTCTGAGTTGAGTGTACGTGAACCAGACTCAGCTTGCCATCGAAAAAAATCCGCCAAGTATTTTTCTTCATGATCGCTGCTGATTATTTTTGCAATTTGAGTGATCGTTGCGAACGAAGTGTAATCCCTCTTTTCAAGTTGCATAAATACGTTACAATCAATCGAAAAAATAAAATTTTATAGGTTTTGCTATGTCTCGCTCAACTCAACAGACCATTGTGCGTGGTCGCTTTTTAGATATTCAAGCGCTGGTGACCCAAGCCGATCAAATTGCACAAAACGTCCGTTATATTGAAGACGGCGTAATGATCATTGAAGACGGTAAAATTTGCCATTTAGGCACATGGCAAGATACTCAAAGTATGTTGGCTCAGGATGCACAAATCGAGCATTATCCAGAGCAACTGATTATTCCTGGGTTTATCGACACACATATTCATTACCCACAAACTGAAATGGTTGGGGCTTATGGCGAGCAATTGTTAAGTTGGCTGAATACCTATACCTTTCCAACCGAATTACAATTTAAAGACCCCGATTACGCAGCCAAAATTGCACAATTCTTTCTGCAAGAACTGTTAAAAAATGGCACAACCACAGCATTGGTGTTTTGTACCGTGCATCCTGAATCGGTAGATGCTTTGTTTGAAGCCGCAGAAGCCCTTCAAATGCGTTTAATCGCAGGCAAAGTGTTGATGGATCGTCATGCACCAGACGGCTTGTGTGACACGGCAGAAAGCGCCTACAGCGAATCTAAAGCGCTGATTGAGAAATGGCACGGCAAGGGCAGAGCGTTATATGCCATTACGCCACGTTTTGCACCCACCTCAACGCCCGAACAACTTGAAAAAGCAGGGCAGTTGAAACAAGAATATCCCGATGTATATGTGCATACGCATTTAAGCGAAAACAAAGATGAAATTGCGTGGGTAAAATCGTTATTCCCTGAACAAAAAGGTTATCTCGATGTTTATCATCATTATGGCTTAACCGGCGAGCGTTCGGTGTTTGCTCACTGCGTCCATTTAGAAGATGCTGAATGGCAATGTATGCACGAAACCGATTCAGCGATTGCCTTTTGCCCAACTTCCAACCTATTTTTAGGTAGCGGTTTATTTCCTTTGAAAAAAACCTGGGAAAAACAAGTTAAAGTCGGTTTAGGCACCGATATTGGCGCCGGAACCTCGTTTAGCCAACTGCAAACATTAAATGAAGCCTATAAAGTGCAGCAATTGCAAGGCGATAAACTCTCTGCGTTCGAATCGTTTTATCATGCCACTTTAGGCGGCGCCAAAGCCCTTAATTTAGACGATAAACTGGGGAACTTCGAATTAGGCAAAGAAGCCGATTTTGTCGTGCTCGACCTGAATGCCACCGCATTGCAACAATTGCGCCAGTCGAATGCCAAATCGCTTGAAGATGCGTTATTTGCTTTATTTACCATGGGAGATGATCGTAATGTCGATGCAACCTATGTGTATGGGCAAAAGGTGTATCGTAAAAACCATCAATAAAAGTTTGCGATAAAAGCTGTCTGATGCCCACTATTGATACAAACACAGCATCGATTCATCGAATGATTACATTTGTAGAAAGCAGAACAGGTGCATCGAAACTGAAATTGTTTTAAACTTTAATCAATCACTCATAAATTCGAGGTGTTGCCAGTCAACACCTTTTTTATTTTTTATTTTGGAGTTTTAGGTAGCGGCCCATGACTGTTGAAATGCGCGTAATGATCTCTGCTGATGAGATTCAAGCGAAAGTAAAATCGCTCGGTGAACAGATTAATGCATACTATGCCAATAGCGATAAAGAGCTTGTATTAATTGGATTATTACGAGGCTCAGTCATTTTTATGGCAGATCTGTGTCGTAATATTGAAAAAGCACACGAACTCGATTTTATGACCGTTTCGAGCTACGGCGGTGGTACGGTTTCAAGTCGTGATGTAAAAATTTTAAAAGATTTAGATGGCGAAATTCGTGGCAAAGATGTCTTGGTCATTGAAGATATTATCGACTCAGGCAACACCCTCAGCAAAGTGCTTGAAATTTTGCAAACCCGTCAACCCAATTCAATTCAATTGTGTACATTGGTCAGCAAACCATCGCGCCGTGAAATTGAACTCGATGTTCAGTTTTTAGGTTTTGAAGTTGAAGATCGTTTCATTGTCGGCTACGGTTTAGACTACAACCAAAAATATCGTCATTTACCGTTTATTGGCGAGATTGGTTTATAAACAACGGTTTAATGGCTGCTTAGGCAGCCATTTTTTTGCACAAAAGCACAACATAAAACAGCTCAAGCTCAAGCATTTAATACATTTTTGCCAGCATAATTCATTAAAATAGTATTTTAGAAGATTAAGACCTGTATCGGCATAAAACATCCTGCAACCCCGATGTTTTAAAACGCAACACATAAAAATTTAGCCAGCCAGGTTTTGTTTCTAAACGCAGTTACTTTCCAATAAATTAAACACCAGATCAAAAGGAGCAGCTATGGGACACTTGATTGTTACCATTTTTATTGGTTTCTTTGCCGGTTTAATTGCACGTGCATTACACCCCGGAAACGATAAAGCCGGTTTTATTGTCACCACATTACTAGGTATTGCAGGCTCACTCGTGGCCACCTATGCAGGAAGATTCCTTGGATTTTATGCTGTGGGTTCATCCGCAGGATTTATTGCCTCAATCGTTGGCGCCGTGGTGATTCTTATTCTGTATAATTTTTTCACTAAAAACGATTAAACTTGCGCAGCATGTTACACATGCTGCCTTACCAATTTGCCTGAATCTCTTCTGCCGATATTAAACCGGTTTTCATTGTTCCGTTCGGAAAAATTAATGTCGGTGTTCCAACCAAATTCAGTTTTTTTCCGAGCAACAAATTCCGATCAATGGGGTGATCACAATACTGGCTAGCATTCGGCTGCAGGTTTCTTTGTATTAAATTTTTCCACGCATACCCCCGATTCACACTACACCAAACCTGCTTAGATGGCAGCAACGACTGCGGGCGAAGCGGATACAAGAAAATATACAGCGTGACATTCTCGAGTTTGTCTAACTGTGGTTCGAGCTGCTTACAATAAGGGCAATTCGGATCTTCAAAAATCGCCAATTGATGTTGTCCATTGCCTTTAACAATCTTGATTGCATCTTGAAAGGGCAGCGTATGCCAATCAATTTTTGTGCTCGGTTCGGTTTTGATTAAATCTTGGGTTAAATTTTTCTGATCTTTCAGCCGTAGCATTTGCCCCACAAAAATATGCTTACCCGACTCATCTAAATACACAATTTGTTGATCTAACTTGGCACTATACAAACCGGCCATTTCGGTGGCTGCAATATTTTTAAAATGAAGATTTGGATATTGACTCTTCAACTGCGCATCTAATTGCGCCACATTTGCAAAAACAGATGAGGTAATGAAACCCGCACCGAATAAAGCTGCTATTTTTTTCATACATTCAACAAGGCTCAAGCAACAGACTGCAAATATTAACTGAAGCTTTAGGGTTCAACCTATGTGTGATCGGTAATTTTTTGTCATGCTGTTTCACGTGGAACATGAAACGATGAATAGCTATCGTGGCTCAAAATATTGTCATCACTCTTTTTTTAATGAATGAGTATGCTTTGCGGCAGCAGTGGGATTTCCTTCAGATTTTATTATCATCATTTTTGCAACAATAAGTCTTATTTAGAGTAATTGTAGATATTTTTGCACCAATTATACTGGCGTTATATTATACAAAGATTAGGAATATCCCATGAATGCACTACGCTACCTCAATTTTGGCTCCGCTCAACCGCTGGTTTTACTGATTGCTCGTCTTTTGTTAATTCTGCTGTTTGTCTTGTTTGGTGTGAGTAAACTGACCGGATTTACAGATACCATTCAATATATGCAAATGCTACATGCACCGCTACCAATCGTTTCTGCCGCGATTGCCGTATTTGCAGAAGTGTTTTTAGGCATTGCCATTATTGTTGGGTTTTATACGCGCCCGGCTGCGGCTTTTTTAGCGCTGTATACCATTGGTACTGCACTCATTGGACATGCCTACTGGCATGCAACTGGCGATATGACACAAGATATGAATACCAAAATTCATTTCTTTAAAAATATCAGCATTGCAGGGGGATTTTTATTATTGGCGGTAGCTGGCCCAGGTGCAATTTCTTTAGATAAAAAATAAGCTTAAAAAAAGCTGCCAACTGGCAGCTTTTCATCATTTTCCAATACAAAACGATCCAAAAATTTTCCCAAGCAAATCATCTGCACTAAAATCACCAGTAATTTCACCCAGTGCATTCTGAGCAAGTCGAAGCGATTCAGCCATTAGCTCGCCCGCTTGAAACTCGACCAACTGCACATGCGCTTCGGCCAGATACTGCTGTGTGCGCTGCATTGCGTCTAAATGGCGCGTACGTGCAATAAAGGTGTCTTCCTCTGGCTGGAAGCCTGCATGCGCTGTAATCGCATCTATGAGCGTTTGAACACCCATTTCTTGCTTGGCCGAAACCACCACATGCCGCAAACCGTTTAACTCACCCAAATTGGGATGCTGTGTGGTTAAATCACTCTTGTTAGCAATTAAAATTAACCGTTGTGGGTCGACATAATCGGCAAAATAGGTTTGTGCCAATGCCAACGGATCTTCACCTTGGCTTAAGTCATACACCAAAAGCAATAAATCGGCTTGTTCAATTTCTTTAATGGCACGGCGAATACCTTCTTTTTCAACCAGATCGCCTGTTTCTCGTAGTCCTGCAGTATCGGTTAAGGTGATGGGTAAACCATTCAAAGTCAGTTTTTCATGCAATACATCGCGTGTTGTTCCGGCAATATCGGTCACAATGGCACGTTCAACCCCGGCAAGGGCATTCAGCAGACTCGATTTGCCTGCATTGGGTTTACCCGCAATAACCACTTGCAAACCTTCACGCAATAATTGACCTTGTCGGGCAGATTGTTGCACGCCCGTAACAGACTGCTGCACATCTTCAAGTAGGGCTAAAATTTTACCATCGGCCAAAAAATCAATTTCTTCTTCAGGAAAATCTATCGCCGCTTCCACATGCAAGCGTAAATGAATCAGTTTTTCTAAAACCGCATTCACTTTGCTCGAAAATGCACCTTGTAAAGAGCGCACCGCAGAACGTGCGGCGGCTTGTGAGCTTGCATCAATTAAATCGGCAATGGCTTCGGCTTGGACTAAATCGAGCTTGCCATTTTCAAACGCACGCATTGAAAATTCACCTGCTTTGGCCGCAGTCGCACCTAAAGCCAGCAAACGGGCCAAAAGCGCATTTTGAATGACTGGGCCGCCATGCCCCTGAATCTCCACCACATCTTCCCCAGTAAACGAATGTGGATTTGGGAAACACAGAATTAAACCTTCATCTAAAACGTCGTTATCTGCCGCATAAAACTTTCGAAACCCTGCAAAGCGCGCTTGCGGCAATTGCTTTTGAGTTAAGCTTTCGGCAATGGGGTAAGCTTTGGGTCCAGACAGACGAATCACACCCACACCACCACGTCCTGGCGGCGTTGCAATGGCAGCAATGGTGGTTTGGTTTTGCATGAGGTTCACCTAACAATCAAAATTTGAAAAAAGAAAAATCCGCCTAAGATTACCATCTTAAGCGGATTTATTCAGCTTATGCCTGACGCCAAGCGCGAGACTTTAAGCTTTACCTGCAGCTTCACGTTGTTTTTTTACGCTACGACCAATGATCGATTGCTGTAAAATCGTCAAGCTGTTGTTCACAATCCAGTACAACACCAGACCCGCAGGGAAGAACAGCATAAATACCGTGAAAATAATCGGCATTAAGCGGAAAACTTTCGCTTGCATTGGGTCGGCAGGTTGTGGGTTTAACATTTGTTGAATGTACATGGTTGCACCCATCAACAATGGTAAAATAAACCATGGATCCATTGCAGATAAATCTTGAATCCAACCGAGCCAAGGCGCATGGCGAAGCTCAACGCTTTCCATTAACACCCAATATAGGGCAAGGAAAATTGGCATTTGCATGAACAATGGCAAACAACCCGATAATGGATTCACGCCTTCACGCTTATACAAGGCCATCATTTCTTGAGAGAAGCGCATACGGTCTTCACCGAACTCTTCTTTCATGCGTTGCATTTCAGGGGCAATCACACGCATTTTTGCCATTGAACGGTAACTTTTAGCCGATAATGGCCATAAAATTAACTTCACAACAATGGTAAGCAAGATGATTGACCATCCCCAGTTGCCTAAAAACTTATGGAAAGTTTCAAGACCCAAGAACAGTAATTTTGCAATTGGCCACAGCCAACCATAATCGACGGTTTGGTTTAAGCCCGTTGCTAAATCTTTCAATTCAGATTGAACTTTTGGTCCAGAATATAAGGTTGCATTCACTTCCATTGCTGTTCCAGCAGGAACATTAATTGCAGGTGAAGTAAATCCAATTACATTCATGTCTTCACCGACTTTACGCGATTGTAAAGTGGCGGTGTATGGCTGACCATTGGCTTGGGTAAGTTTTAACGTTCCAGGAATCCACGCACTAACAAAATAATGCTGAACCACTGCAATCCAACCACCTTTGGCCTGAACATTTAACTTTTCATCATTAAAATTGGTGAATTTTAACTTGTTATAATGCTCATCTGGAGTGCCCCAAGCGCCGCCTAAGTAAGTTCCAAGTTGGAAAATACCTTGACTTGATTTACCAGGATCGACCGAACTATCACGCTTTAACTGACCAAAGAATTGACCTTGCCAATTTTGACCACTGCGGTTCACGACCTTGTAATCAACACCAATTGGATACTGGCCTTGCTTGAAGGTATACGTTTTGATGATTTCTACGCCGTTTGCCGTTTTATAAACCATTGGCACACTTAAAACGTTCGCAGTTTGACCATCTACCGTGCTCGCTTTGGCATCTGCTAAAGAATAATTGGTTTTTTCAACCTCATAGGTTGGGCGACTGCCCGTACTACTGTCTGGTCCATTGGTACCAATTAAACCAGATTGAGCAACATATGTTCTTTTCGCGTCGCTTTCTAACATCACAAAAGGCTGATCACTGCCTTTAGTTTCATCGTGACTTAATAATTCAAGACGAACAACATCACCACCTTTTGGATTAATCCAAAGACGATATAAATCAGTTTGAACTGTAATCAGCTGCTGATTATTCGCTGCAGGTGCATTGTTTGATTGCGCTGTCGCAGTATTAGCCTGTGGCAGATCGGTAGATGCTTGATTATTTTGGCTATTTGGCAAATCAGCAGACACATCTTGCGATACCACTGCGGTATTCGCCTGTTGTGGAGCAGGATTATTGGCATGACCATAATCTTTTTGCCAAGCTAAAATTAGCAAATACGCGGTAACCAACATGGCACCGAGAATTGCAAATCTGGCCCATTGTTGCATAGCTATGACCCCAAGTAGTTAGAGCAGTTTTGGTTCAATAAACGTTCACGAAAAGGTACTGCAAAGTGAAACGTTTGAGAATCGATTGGCTGAAATGAAATAAAACGAATTGCTTTGACAGGTACAGGATCATACCCCGATCCACCCCACGGATGACAACGACAAATACGTTGTGTAGACAACCACACGCCATGCACAGCGCCATGCCTTTGAAGTGCTTCCAAAGCATATTGTGAACAAGTGGGAATGTAGCGACAACGTGGTCCAAGTAATGGACTAATCGCAATCTGATAAAGTCGTATCAACCAATGTAGTATACGAACCATTGGTCAGCTCTACTTTTGTGAGGTAATTATCGTATTGTTTTGAGATTTATTTGCTAGGCGATACAATTTTTGCCAAGCAAACTTTAATTGCTGATGCAATTCAGCATTAGAAATCTGTTCAATCCCTATTTTAGGCATCACTACAATATCTAATACGCCAATGCGATGCTGATGCAAGCGAAAACTCTCTCGAGCAATGCGTTTTATTCGATTTCTTTCATGTGCACGACGAACCTTTTTCTTCGCAACAACTATCCCTAAACGGCTGTTCGGCTGAATAGAAGGTTTTGCGAGAAAAAGAAAGTGGGGTTGATGCACTTTTAAAAGCGCACCATCGAACACACCTTTGTAATCTGCAGCACAACGTATTCGAACCTGTGTGCCGAAGTTATAAAGTGTCATAACACCCAAATCGCTAAAGACTTAACTATATATTATACAGTTAAGCTATGACGACCTTTAGCACGGCGACGAGCTAATACTTGACGGCCAGCTTTAGTTGCCATACGAGCACGGAAACCATGAACGCGTTTACGTTTTAATTCAGAAGGTTGGAAAGTACGTTTCATATAGAAACTCCTAAAATTGATCTATATAAAGGCTCGCGATTTTAGGGTGGATTGCTTTTATTGTCAATAAAAAACCTATTTTTTGCACTATTTCTTATAGTTTGGCTGATCTTTGCATTGATCTTCATTTTTGTTTTAGCACAATAAAAAAGAAATACTCACAAGACAAACTACTGATTTTCATATAGACTTAAACTTATAAACAACTTATCTTCAATTTTACACACAGGTTGATTAAAAACCCGTTGCAGATTTTTAAATTTGAATTTAAATTCATTTCACAAAAGATATCCACAAAATAATTCAAGCTTATAAATAAATTCAAATTTATAAATTTAAGTTTATTATTATTAGGAGCGGCTTTTTCTGTGGAATTTAACGATTTAAATTTAAAAATGAAATAGATAGCCTGTGAATATCTATGTTTTTATATTTTTTATAGATTGTGGATAACTTGATGTGTTATTTTATCCACAGGATGTGTAAAACCTTATCCACACCAGTTTTTGAATTTAAATTTAATCTGAAGAGATGTTTTTTGTTCAGATGAATTTATTTTCTTGTGACAGATGTGGATAACATGGTTAGAATGGCGACCCCTTCGCAGATGAAGGGTGTTTTTGAATTTAAATGCATATAAATTGGACTGGGGGTTCACATGCTTTGGACAGACTGCTTAAATCGCTTGCGACAAGAGCTCTCTGATAATGTCTTTGCGATGTGGATTCGACCACTGGTTGCTGAAGAACAAGAAGGGACATTACGTTTATATGCGCCGAATCCATATTGGACGCGTTATATTCAAGAACATCATTTAGAATTGATTACAATTTTAGCTGAGCAATTGTCGGAAGGCAGTGTGCGTCAAGTTGAGGTTTTAGTCGATTCTCGGCCGGGTGCAATTTTAAAAGCCAGTGAACAGCCGGCAACCACCACCGCAGCTTTGCAAACTGAAGTACCAACACGTTCTCACGCGGTGAGCGCTAAACGTGAATTGGATTCATCGACCAGTTCTACGCCCAAAACCAATAAAAAACGCCAACTGAACCCGTTATTTACTTTTTCATTATTTGTTGAAGGCCGTTCTAACCAAATGGCGGCTGAAACCTGCCGCAAAGTGCTGACTCAATTAGGGGCTTCACAGCATAATCCGTTATTTTTGTATGGCCCAACAGGTTTGGGTAAAACCCATCTAATGCAAGCTGTCGGCAATGCATTATTACAAGCCAAGCCGAATGCACGCGTGATGTATATGACGGCAGAAAGTTTTGTGCAAGATTTTGTCAGTTCCTTGCAAAAAGGCAAAGTTGAAGAGTTTAAGAAAAATTGCCGTTCTTTAGATTTGTTGTTGGTTGATGATATTCATTTATTGGCAGGTAAAGAAGCCAGTTTGGTTGAATTTTTCTATACCTTTAATGCATTACTTGATGAATCTAAACAGATTATTTTAACGTCCGATCGTTATCCCAAAGAATTAACTGAACTTGACCCACGTTTGGTGTCGCGTTTTTCTTGGGGATTGTCGGTTGGTGTTGAACCGCCAGATATTGAAACACGAATCGAAATTTTATTGAAAAAAGCTGAAAGTAGTGGCATTGATTTACCACGAAATTGTGCTTTGTTCATTGCCCAGCAAGTGGTGGCTAACGTACGTGAATTAGAAGGCGCTTTAAACAAAGTGGTGGCTATTTCGCGTTTTAAAGGCGCGGCGATTGATTTGGAAGTGGTTCGTGAATCACTGAAAGATGTCTTGGCGATTCGTGCGCGTACCATCAGCACTGAAAATATTCAGCGCGTGGTGAGTGAATATTTCCGTATTCCGTTAAAAGAATTGGTTGGACCGAAACGTACTCGAATTTATGCACGTCCACGTCAATTGGCGATGGGTTTAGCACGTGAATTAACTGGAGATAGCTTTCCAGAAATTGGGATGGGTTTTGGTGGACGCGACCATAGTACTGTGATGCATGCCTGTGAAAAAGTACAAAGCTTAAGAGAAGAAGATCCTGTATTTAATGAGGATTATAAAAATTTAATGCGTTTGCTTCAAAGTTAAATTATTGTTTTTAATGGTTTAAATTTTACATTATTCTAGCTGCTGGCATTTTAATTCAATCTTAGCATCAATGATGCATTTAGATTTTTTAAATTACAGCGCTGTGCTAGAGGCAGTCCCAAAAAAAAATCACTGCATTACTTTTGTTGAATTAAGCTGAAATGTTTTTGCTGATTTTTTGATCATAATTTACAGGTATATTCTGACTAAATTAGGTTAGAATAGTTCAAGTTTTTATTTAAGTTTAAGGGTTAGCACGTGCGTTTAAAAATCGCGAAAGAGAGTTTGTTAAATGTCCTCTCTCATGTTGTGGGTGTGGTAGAACGTCGACATACCTTAAATATTTTATCTAATGTTAAAATTCAAGCTTCTACGCAAGCCTTAACCATTACTGGCTCTGATTTAGAAGTTGAATTGGTGGCCAGCATGCCTTTTTCAGAAGGGGCGTGTTTACAAGCAGGTGAAACCACGGTCCCTGCACGCAAACTCATGGATATTTGTAAATCTTTGCCATCGGCAGCATTGATCGATTTACAAATTACCGAAGATCAGCGCTGTATTTTAAAGTCAGGCAATAGTCGTTTTGTTTTGGGTACATTGGCGGCAGAAGATTATCCGTTATTAACCACTGAAAACACCCAAGGTACGCAAGTTCAAGTGACACAGCGTGAATTAAAACGCTTATTTGAAAAAACATCGTTTGCGATGGCGGTGCAAGATGTGCGCTTTTACTTAACAGGCACATTGCTTGAAATTGATCAAAATCAATTGCGCGCAGTCACCACCGATGGCCATCGTTTGGCTTTATGTGAAACGGCAGCAACGTCTACGGCAACACAGGTGTTACAAGCCATTGTGCCACGTAAAGCAGTTGGTGAATTGCAGCGTTTATTAAGTATTGAAGATCAGCCTTTGAGTGTTTTGATTGGTCGTGAATTATTAAATGTGACCATTTTAATGCCTAATCGAGACAAAGAGCAGGGCGCGGTAACCGTTCGCTTTACTACAAAATTAATCGATGGGAAATTTCCAGATTATCGCCGTGTGATTCCACGGGGTGGCGACAAAAATGTGATGATTGCACACGATTTATTCAAGCAATCGTTACAGCGTGTGGCCATTTTAAGTAATGAAAAATTACGTGGCGTATTCTTAAATTTCTATACCGATACGTTGCAATTGCGCGCCAATAACCCTGAGCAAGATGAAGCAATTGAAGATATTGCGATTCAATATCAAGGGGAAGGGCTTGAAATGTCATTTAATGCGCAGTATTTGCTCGATGTGTTGGGTGCTTTAGATGGCGATGATGTGAGTATGGTGATGAGCGAAGCCAACCAATCAGTTTTGGTACAAGACCCAGCTTATCCTGATCAGACCTACGTGGTCATGCCGATGCGGGTTTAATTCGCATTGTCTATTTCACGTTTACATATCGAACGTGTACGCAATATTCAAACGGCTGCATTGCATCAATTGCAGCCGTTTAATGTTTTTTATGGTCAAAATGGTTCAGGCAAAACTTCGCTTTTAGAGGCAATTCATATTTTGGCGACAGGGCGTTCTTTTCGGACCCATATTCCTAAAAATTATATTCAGACACAGCAAGCGGATGCGTTAATTTTCGCACAAGCTCATCAAGAGAAAATGGGCATTCAAAAGTTTGCCACAGGCGAACAATTAATTAAGGTTAATGGTGACAGTATTGCCACGCAAGGACAACTGGCGCGTTTATTGCCATTGCAACTGATTGATCCACAAAGTACCGATTTAATTGATAACGGTGCCAAGCCAAGACGACAATTACTCGACTGGCTCATGTTCCACGTGGAACCGGATTTTTATCATGCATGGCAATATTACGCACGTGCTTTGAAACAACGAAATACCTTGCTAAAAACCAAACGCCAACCGACCTTGGCAGATTTAGAGCCGTGGAACCAAATGTTGGCTGAATATGGCGAATTGCTGCATTCTCAACGACTCAGTGTGCTACAACAATGGCAAACATTTTTCTTGCACGATTTGCAGATGTTACTGCCAGAGATTGCAGTTCAAATTGACTACCGAGCAGGCTTTCATCCCGAATTGGGCTTGGCGAATGAGTTGCAACACGCCCATAGCAAAGATGTGGAGCGGCGTTATACCGAATACGGGCCGCATCGTGCCGATTTGCGCTTTAAAACCGCCTTAGGTGATGCCGATGTGGTGTTATCTCGAGGGCAAAAAAAACTCTTGGTTATGGCGTTAAAACTGTCACAGATTGCAATGCTACATGCGAGCAACAAGGAAACTGTGGTATTATTAGATGATTTGACGGCGGAACTAGATTCGACCGCGCAGCGGCGTTTAATTGAACGTTTAAGCCAACTTGGCAGCCAAGTATTTTTAACGACTTTAGATCATGTTGCAGTGCAACAACATTTAAATGATCTGTCTATTTCTTATCAATTATTTAATGTGGACAAGGGTCAAATTCACGCTGTTGAACCCACCATTTACAACTAGGGAGTCACCATGAGTTCAGAGTCTCAACCTGCTTCTCAAACAGAACAAACCAATGAAAAGGCTTATGATTCCTCGAGTATTAAGGTATTAAGAGGTCTGGATGCTGTTCGTAAACGTCCTGGGATGTATATTGGTGATACCGATGATGGTTCAGGCTTACACCACATGGTTTTTGAGGTGGTCGATAACGCCATCGATGAAGCTTTAGCCGGGCATTGTGATGAAATTACCGTGACCATCCATGAGGATGAGTCGGTGAGTATTTCAGATAATGGTCGTGGTATCCCTACCGATATTCACCCTGAAGAAGGTGTTTCTGCGGCTGAAGTGATTTTAACCATTCTGCATGCCGGCGGTAAATTTGACGATAACAGCTATAAAGTGTCGGGCGGTTTGCATGGCGTGGGTGTGTCGGTGGTGAATGCACTATCGAGCCAATTGCAATTGACGATTCATCGTGCAGGAAAAATTCATGAGCAAGAATATCGTCATGGTGATCCACAATATCCATTAAAAGTGGTCGGTGACACCACCACAACGGGTACCCAAGTTCGCTTTTGGCCAAGTGCCGAAACCTTTAGCCAAACCATCTTTAATGTCGATATTTTAGCGCGCCGTTTACGTGAGCTTTCATTTTTGAATGCAGGGGTAAAAATTATCCTGCGTGATGAGCGAGTGAACTTTGAACATTTATATGCCTATGAAGGCGGTTTGTCTGAATTTGTAAAATATATTAACCAAGGCAAAACCCACCTCAACGAGATTTTTCACTTTACAACCCAAGCTGAAAACGGCATTGGTGTTGAAGTTGCGTTGCAGTGGAACGACAGTTATCAAGAAAATGTGCGTTGCTTTACCAACAATATTCCACAAAAAGATGGTGGAACGCATTTGGCCGGTTTCCGTGCTGCTTTAACCCGTGGCCTCAACAGTTACATGGAAAATGAAAGCTTACTCAAAAAAGAGAAAGTAGCGGTTACAGGGGATGACGCCCGCGAAGGTTTAACCGCGATTATTTCAGTTAAAGTGCCCGATCCAAAATTCTCATCGCAAACCAAAGAGAAATTGGTTTCAAGTGAAGTCAAGCCTGCGGTTGAACAGGCGATGAACAAAGAATTTTCGGCATATTTGCTAGAAAACCCGCAAGCGGCAAAATCAATTGCAGGTAAAATTATTGATGCAGCGCGTGCGCGTGATGCAGCACGTAAAGCCCGTGAAATGACGCGTCGTAAAAATGCTCTAGATATTGCAGGTTTACCGGGTAAATTGGCCGATTGCCAAGAAAAAGATCCGGCATTATCTGAACTTTACTTGGTCGAGGGTGACTCGGCAGGTGGTTCTGCGAAGCAAGGGCGTAACCGTAAAATGCAGGCGATTTTGCCATTGAAAGGTAAAATCTTAAACGTGGAACGTGCCCGTTTTGACAAAATGATTTCAAGCCAAGAAGTCGGTACGCTCATTACTGCACTTGGTTGTGGTATTGGTCGTGAAGAATATAACCCAGACAAACTGCGTTATCATAAAATCATTATTATGACCGATGCCGATGTGGATGGTTCACACATTCGTACTTTGCTGTTAACGTTCTTCTTCCGTCAAATGCCGGAATTGGTGGAACGCGGTTATATCTATATTGCTCAGCCGCCGCTATATAAGCTGAAAAAAGGCAAAAATGAGCAATATATTAAAGATAATGATGCACTCGAAACCTATTTAATTTCCAATGCGATTGATGAGCTTGGCTTGCACATTAGCGCAGAAGCGCCGGCGATTTCAGGCACCGCTTTAGCCAAAGTGATTGAAGATTATCAAGTGTCGCAAAAAAGTTTAACGCGTTTAACGCAGCGTTATCCGGCAAGTTTACTTGATGGTTTGCTTGAACTTGAGCATTTTAAAATTGATCAAAATCAAGATGAAGCTTATGTACAGGCTTGGGCTGAACAATTACAAAATGCAATTGTGAAACTACAGCCAAGCTTGCGCCCTGAAATTTCGTTAGAGCGTTTTGAAACCGAAGCTGAAGATGGTGAGAAATCGGCACATTATTGGCCACGTATTACGATATATGTGCACAATTTGCCGCATCATTATTTACTCGATTCTGGTTTGCTTAACTCGGCCGAGTATGCGCGCTTACTGAAAAACTCAAAAAGTTGGTTTACTTTGCTGGAAGACGGTGCGTATTTGCAAAAAGGTGAGCGCAAGATTCAAGTTGCGAACTTCCATCAAGTGTGGCAACACATTTTGCAAGATTCACGCCGCGGCATGATGATTCAGCGCTATAAAGGTTTGGGTGAGATGAACGCCGAGCAGTTATGGGAAACCACCATGGATCCTGAAAATCGTAATATGCTGCAAGTCACCATTGATGATGCGATTGAAGCAGACCGCATGTTCTCTTGCTTAATGGGCGATGATGTTGAACCACGTCGTGCCTTTATTGAAGAAAATGCGTTAAATGCCGATATTGACGCTTAAATGAAATATTAAAAAAGCATCCTTCGGGATGCTTTTTTATTTTAACCAAATAGTTTTAACGTATTGCCAAAGCCGTAGCCGACACCAATCAAAAGCGCAATCCAGATAAACGCACCAATAATATTATAGGTTAAAAATAATAAGTAATTCATATGGCTAGAACCCGCTGCAAACGGTGCAAACGAGCGTGCAAAAGGAATAAAACGCGCCAATAAAATGGTTTTTCCGCCATGACGAGCAAAATAGTCGTGGGTTTTATATAAATATTCTTGTTTAATGAAACGAGATTTCACCATTAATACACGACTGCCAAATCGTCTGCCAATATGATAATTCACCAGATAACCCAGTGTGGCAGAAATAAATAGCAGTCCAATCATATGACTGACTTGTAAAATATCGGAAGTCGCACACAATGCCCCAACGGCCAGTAATAGACTATCCCCAGGCAGAAAAAACATAAAAATAAACGCGGTTTCAGCAAAAATAATTAAAAATAAAATCGCATAAATCCACATCCCATAATCTTGTAATAAAATGGGGAGGTATTGCTCAAAACTCATTAAAAAATCAAGAAAATCCATTCGATGGCAACAATCCTAACAAGGGTATTTGACTGACATGGCGGCAGTCTTGCAAGACAATCATTGATCTTTTCGTACCAACAAGATTCATTGAGATCTGTACCGAAGTATAGCGAGCTTCATTTGATTGCTCAATGTACTGTCGATTCTTTCGATAAATGTATCAAAATATTTGATTTTGTTCAGTTGTATTGATGTGCTGTGCTTTCTACCGAATATGAGTTGAACGCTGTTTGCGCTAGCCATAGCTTAAATCAGAACACAAAAACGTCATCTCGATAAATAAAACGATAAATAAAAAGCCACTCAAGGATAATCTTGAATGGCTTTTCAAATGTTAACTCATTGCCGATTTAGTCTTCAAAAGAGGCTTCGAGTTCCTCTAATTCCATCATTAACTCAAGCAATTGTTCTTCTGCTTGAGCCAGTTTGGCTTTAAGCTCAGTTTGTTCATTCATGATTTTAAGTAAATCGTCTTTACGGTTGGCCTCGTATAAAGCGCTATCGCCAAGTAAAAGTTCAATTTCGGCCAAGCGAGGTTGTAGCTTGGCAATTTGCGCTTCAATTTTTTCAATATTTTTGCGAATCGGGCGGCTGAGTTCACGTTGACGCGCAGCTTCTTTACGCTGTGCTTCTTTATCCAGTTTTGAAATGGTTGGTGTTGCCACCACTTGAGATTTAACCGGTGCAGCAGGTTGCTGTCCATTTTTCATCATATCTATACGGGCTTGGCGTAACCAATCGGCATAGGCGGCTAAGTCACCGTCAAATTCACGACTGCGTCCGCCATGCACTAAAATTAGCTCATCACAAACACTGGCAATTAATTGACGTTCGTGTGAAACCAAAACCACTGCACCTTCAAAATCTTGCAGTGCCATGGTTAAGGCATGGCGCATATCAAGGTCTAAATGGTTGGTTGGTTCATCCAGAATTAACACATTCGGGCGTTTCCACACAATTAATGCCAATGCAAGGCGGGCACGTTCACCACCTGAAAAGCTTTCGCTTGGCGTATCCATACGTTCGCCACTAAAACCAAAACTGCCTAAAAACGAACGTAAGCTGGCTTCACTGATTTTTTTGTCGGCAATACGTGCCAATTGTAACATTGGGCTGGCATTGCCATCTAAGGCATCCATTTGGTGCTGAGCAAAATAACCAATATTGAGTAATTCGGAATCTTTGCGTGTGCCTTGCAGTAATTTTAAATCACCGACTAAGGATTTAATCAGCGTCGATTTACCGGCACCGTTCATGCCCAATAAGCCAATACGGCTGGTTGGGGTAATTTGTAGGTTGACATTGGTGACAATCAGTTTATCGCCATAACCAATATCGGCACTTTCCAGCTCGAGTAATGGCGAACTCATTTTGCTTGGTTCACGGAAGGAGAAGGTAAATGGCGTATCCACATGCGCGGCCGACAGTTCCTGCATGCGCTCCAACTGTTTAATTCGGCTTTGCGCTTGTTTGGCTTTGGTGGCTTGTGCTTTAAATCGGTCGATATATTTTTGCAAATGCGCGCGCGTGGCCAGCTGTTTTTCATAGGCTTGTTGTTGTTGTGCCAAGCGTTCGCTACGGGTGCGCTCAAAAGTTGAATAATTGCCGGTATACAGCGTTAATTCTTGGTTTTCGATATGCAAAATATGATCGGTAATCGCATCTAAGAAATCGCGGTCATGTGAAATCAGCACCAACGTGCCCGCGTAGGCTTTTAACCAATCTTCAAGCCATAAAATCGCATCTAAATCTAAATGGTTGGTCGGTTCATCCAGTAATAATAAATCGGAACGGCTCATCAGGGTGCGCGCCAAATTCAAACGCATCCGCCAACCGCCTGAGAAGCTCGACACATCGAGTTGCGATTGATGTTCAAAGAAACCCAACCCGGCCATGAGTTGTGAAGCTTTGGCAGGTGCAGAATAACCGCTAATTTCATCAAAACGGCCGTAAAGCGTGGCTAGATCGTGGTCGTTAAATTCTTCAGGATGATCCAACTTTTGTTGAATACTCCAATATTCCTCATCCCCCGATAACACAAAATCAATTGCCTTCATATCCAGCGCTTCAATTTCTTGCGCCATATGTGCCACCGTCCACACATTGGGACGGGTCAGACTGCCGGTGTCGGACTCCATACCACCCAAAAGCGCAGAAAATAAGGTCGATTTACCTGCGCCGTTCACACCGGTTAAGCCAATTTTCCAACCTGGATGAAGCTGCATCGAGGCTTTTTGGAATAAAACACGACCGCCGCGACGGATGCTCAGTTGATCAAGTTGAATCATAGGGGGAGTCTAAATACTTTAAAGTTGCTGCATTTTAATCGGGATTGTCGGTGAATACCAAACTCATCCGAAAAATCGTCAAGATTTTTACTCGCTTTTGAAATGCGCAAGATTTACCCCCATAAAGATTGTGTTATAATTTTTGATTGAATTTTGCCGTTTGGCAACGAAGATTTTAAGGAATGCCCATCATGAATGCTCAAGCTTTAGAGATTACAGATAATGCTGCTAAAAAAGTGCGCCAACTTCGTGACAGTGAAGGCAACCAAGAGTTGATGTTGCGTGTTTATGTAACGGGCGGTGGTTGTTCAGGTTTTTCTTATGGCTTTAATTTTGCCGACAGTGCCAATGAAGATGATGCCGCTTTTGAAAATGGCGATGTGAAAATGTTGGTCGATGCGCTGAGCTACCAATATTTAGTCGGTTCGGTGGTTGATTATATTGAAGGTTTAGAAGGTTCGCGTTTTATTGTGACTAATCCGAATGCCACAACAACGTGTGGTTGTGGTTCATCTTTTTCGATTTAAAGATCAAATGAAAAATGCCGAATGATTGATGATTCGGCATTTTTTTCAGTTGAGCTTACACTTGCCAGTCATTTTCCTATTCCAAGGTTTCTAAAACATAAATTCCATAAATAGCAGCACAAGCAGAACACATAAAAAACCGCTAAAATGACAAATATGCTATTCACTATTTCTAATAAAAAAATACCTATTTTATAGTTGTATGCACTATAAATTAGGTTAAGTAGCCCTCTATGATGAGAGTGATGTGAATCTTGTTCTTCAGGAAAGCTGATATTTTCCTCTGAGAAAAAAAGAAAAATAATGCCTATAGAAACGAGCAGCATTGCAATAGCTGAAAAAAAAGGTGATTGTTTAAATCTTTCTTTCCAAGATAATTCTGTAGATGTATTTAAAGACTCTTCAGATAGAATGCATTCGTAAAATTCTTTTTGGAAGTTTAAGCCAAGCCCTATTTTTCGCAATTTTGGAAATATGTAGAATAAAAAAATGAACGCTAAAACAAGGGTTAAATAGACGCGCGTCAACACACTAAAATAGGGTAAAGGGCCGTTGGTTCCAACAATAATACCTAAGTTATGTGTGATGTATTGATATAACTTCATTTCCCAAATTGTTTTTGCGTGGTCTGGAAAGATAAAAAAAGGCACAACGAAAATACAGATGAGAATAAATAAAACGTTCTTTTTATCTTTAATCAAATAGGTTATATCTAGTTTTTGATTCATGCTAAGTACTCTAGCCACTTGAAAAAATAGCGGTTTAATCACCATAAATATGAAATTATGGTGATTTTTAAAAGTCTTATTTTACGTAATAGCGGTAATTGTCCCCAAAACTCTTAAACCTGTTGCCCCTGTAACCGCAGGCAAATTGCCACTTTGCTGATGCATAAAGCGCATGGCCAGCCAAGCAAAGGCTGTCGCTTCCACCCACGTTGGCGCTAAACCAAGCACATCGGTCGATTGCACCGACCAATGGTGTTTACGCAAACGCCAACGCAGTTGTTCTAATACATGTGAATTATACGCACCGCCACCACAGACATAGACTTCGCCGTTTTCTAAACCAGAACGATAAATGGCTTTTTGAATGGCGCGTACGGTCAGTTTGGCTAAGGTGGCTTGAATATTTTCTGGCGTGTCTTCTAATTCTTGATAAGTCACATCATTGCGCCAATCTATCAGCTGATCATCCAGCCAATCTAAATTAAAATCTTCACGTCCGGTGCTTTTAGGTGGCTCTTTCGAGAAAAACTCATGCTCATATAAGCGATCCATCAACGAACGAATGGGCGTACCGTATGCGGCCCAATCACCATTTTCATCATAAGGGTGTCCGGTATAACGCTCGCACCATGCATCCATTAAAAGATTGGCAGGGCCAGTATCGAAACCATAAACCGTTTCTGGTGTGTTGGCGGGCAAAATACTGACATTGGCAATTCCCCCTAAATTTAAGATAACACGGTCAATGGTGGGATGCTGAAATAAGGCTTGATGAAAGGCAGGAACAAGCGGCGCACCTTGACCACCGGCGGCCATGTCACGACGTCTAAAGTCAGAAATCACCGGCAGTTGGGTTATTTCACTAATCAAATTCGGATCGCCAATTTGTAAGGTAAACCCTTGTGCAGGACGATGGCGAATGGTTTGCCCATGACTCCCAATGGCTTTAATTGTGTTGCGATCTAATTGGTGGTCATCAATCAGTTGGTTAATGCCATGACCAATCATTTTTGCTAGCGCTACATCGGCTTTGCCCATCCGATCAATTTCGTTATCACCGGGTAAGGTTAATGCCATTAATTCGTCTTGAAGGTCTGGATCGAACGGAACCGTTAACGTTGCATGGAGCTGTAGCGGATGAAAAGAAGCCGCCACAATATCGACGCCGTCCATACTTGTTCCCGTCATTACCCCAATATAGATCTCTGACATGTGCAACAAAGCCTGCAATATGCTGAAAAAGTGTTAGTATATCGCACAAATTGAATAACTGATGTGTTTGGATTTTGTGATGTCAAATTTCTTACCTGCTGAAGAACAGCTTGCCCTAATCCAACGTGGCACGCATGAAATTATCTCTCAAGAAGATTTACTTAAAAAACTGAAACAGAACCGCCCGCTTAAAATTAAAGCGGGCTTTGACCCAACTGCGCCTGACTTACATTTAGGCCATACTGTTCTGATTAACAAACTCAAAACCTTTCAAGATTTAGGCCACGAGGTTTATTTCTTAATTGGTGACTACACCGCCATGATTGGTGACCCAACTGGCAAAAGCGCAACGCGTCCGCCGTTATCGCGCGAGCAAGTATTGGAAAATGCCAAAACCTATCAAGAACAAGTGTTTAAAATTTTAGATCCGCAAAAAACCAAAGTGGTGTTTAACTCAGAATGGTTTGCGCAAAAAACTGCGGCAGACTTAATTCAATTGGCATCACAGCAAACGGTTGCGCGCATGCTTGAACGTGATGATTTCACTAAGCGCTATAACAACCAACAACCAATTGCCATTCACGAATTTTTGTATCCATTGGTACAAGGTTATGACTCGGTGGCGTTAGAAGCTGACGTTGAATTGGGTGGTACAGACCAAACCTTCAACTTGTTGATGGGCCGTACCTTACAAGGACGTTACAACCAAGAAGCGCAAGTGTGTATTACTGTGCCAATTCTTGAAGGTTTAGATGGCGTCAATAAAATGTCTAAATCTTTAGGCAACTATATTGGTGTATTTGATGCACCTGGCGCAATTTATCAAAAAATCTTGTCGATGCCAGACAGCTTAATCGAACGTTATTTCGATTTGCTCAGCTTTAAAACCGTTGAAGAAATTCAAGTGCTGTTAAAAGAAATGGCAGAAGGGCGTAATCCACAAGAAATTAAGCGTATTTTAGCGCTTGAATTGGTGGAGCGTTTCCATGATGCCGAAGCGGCTGCCAATGCCCATAAAGGTGCAGGTAACATTATTACCGAAGGTGAATTACCCGAAGGTACGCCAGAAGTCACCATTTCACGGGGGCAATTCGGTGGTGAAATGTTTATTGCCTCTATTGTGCGTGAAGCGGGCTTAGCCAAAAATGCCGCTGGTGCAAAAGACGCCGTGGCCCGTGGTGCGGTAAAAGTCGACTGGAATGTGGTAGATGCAAGCTACTCAGTCAAAGAAAACGGCACTTTAATTATTCAATCGGGTAAAAAAGCCATCGCAAAAGTAACATTTACCGATTAATACGGAAAATTTTTTGAAAAATTAGGGCAATCGATAAAAAGATTGCCTTTTTGTGCGAAAAATGCAGAAAAAACCAACAAAAAACAGCAAAAAGCCTAAAAAACATTCGCTCAAACAGAAACAATGAAAAAAAGTGTTGTGTTGGGATGGGAATGCTGTAGAATGCACATCCATCGGCGGTGATGAGAAATAAAACTTGTTGATAAACAGTTAGTTAGCACGAAGTGTTGGTTTTTGGGTTTATCGAATAAGTTAAAAAATATTTCAAATTACTAGTTGACTTTCTTTTGAAAGAGAGTAGAATGGCC